>BNUG01000001.1 GCA_025997195.1 Clostridia bacterium
CGGCAGCGCGAAAAGCATCCTCGGCTTTGAGAATATCCGTGCAGCCTTCGGCATTCAGATGCGCAGCAACTTCGGCAAATGCTGCGGCTTCGCGTTCGCGCTCCTCCGCAATGATCAGTTTTTTTTAGTGTCGTCACCTTCGGAAAGCAGAGATATGCTTTCACAAACCCTAACGTACTCCTCCGTTAAACGCCGGAATTCTTTGTAGTTGTCCACTTCTTGCTGTATACGGGGCATATCCTTTGCCGGTATTGATTGGGTGATCGTTTTTCCACCTTCCTCTTTCCGGGTCAGCACATAGTACGATCCTTTCAGGACAACTTCTCCGTTCTTATGAGTCACTTTTTGATGGAATGGATTTAGAGTGCCTTTTCTCATGCTGTGTATCCCGTCGATCTCTTTGGCGATAGCACTGCGCTTTGCCTGTAAAGTTTTAATATTCATAAGGGATCGTCCTTTCTGTAACATATGAGTAATAATACTCAAATATTATACCGCATAAATATTGCCGCGTCAAGCGGCTTCAAGAAAATTATTCAAAATCTATTTTTTTGTCGTACACCCTTTTTCATCGTTTACATTCATATTATCGCCGTTGTGTGGTATAATTCTCTTCGAATTTTCATTGAAAATAAGAAGAGTGATTTCAGAATGGTTAGGAGAGGAAAATGAAAGCAAAGAGAATATTCGTATTGGTCATGGCCGTGGTATTGTGCCTCGGCGTATTCGCGGGCTGCAGCGGCAAGAACGACGCCAAAATTGCGGATCTGGACAAGATTCACAAGGCCGGAAAGATCGTGGTCGGCATCACGGACTATGAACCGATGAACTATTATGAGGCGAACGGCTCACTCACAGGATTCGATACCGAATACACGCGGGCAGTTGCGGAAGTGCTTGGCGTCGAAGCCGAGTTTATCGAAATCGACTGGGACAACAAAGAAATCGAACTCAATGCCGGCAATATAGACGCCATTTGGAATGGCATGACTTACACCGAAGAACGCGCAAAGAACATGGATTTCTCAAAGCCCTATGTTCTGAATGAGATCGTTCTCGTCGTGCGCGCTGATGACGCCGAAAAATACAGGTCGACAGCGGACCTTGCCTCTGCCAAGATCGTGGCGGAAGGCGGCTCATCGGGGGAAGACTGCGTCGCGGCGGATGAAAACCTTAAAAATGCAAGCTTCACACCGGTAGACGGCCTCATCTTCTCCTTGATGGAAGTTGCGGCAGGCACGGCGGACGCGGCGGCAGTCGACTCTGTTATGGCAAGAAGATTGGTCGGGAATGGCGCCTATGCAAACCTCGTGATCATCCCCGACGTCGTTCTTTCGGATGAAGTGCTTGCGATCGCGTTCCGTAAGGGCAGCGACTTGTCGGCCGAAGTCGACAAGATCACAGCCGATCTGGTCAAAGACGGCACGATAAAAGCGCTTGCGGAGAAATATGCCCTTACGCTCGTCCTCGAATAGCAGAGGATTCGAAAATCAGGTGATTCGTTAAACAATGCTCGCGGATGTCACACGCAACCTGCTATCAGGATTTGGCATCTCGTGCCAGATTTTTTTCGGCACCCTGATTTTCGGCATCCCGCTTGGTTTGCTCGTCGCGTTCGGCTCCATGAATACGTGGGCACCCTTCAAGAGAGTGATCAAATCGGAGAGCCGCTTCGCAGCGGCGCTCCGTTCTTTTTCACCGATCTCGTTCCTCGTTCGGATTTTTATATGGATTATCCGCGGCACCCCGCTGCTGCTCCAACTCATCGTGATCTTCTTTGGGTCGGCGATTTTGATGGGACATTCGGTATTTGAACGTGTCGACGCCGCGATCATCACCTTTTCCATCAATTATGCCTGCTATTTTGCCGTGATTTTCCGCGGCGGTATCGAGAGCGTACCGAAAGGCCAACAGGAAGCCGGTCTCGTGCTCGGTATGACGAAGCGACAGATCTTTACGCATGTCACGCTTCTGCAACTCATCAAGCGCATCATGCCGGCCATGAGCAATGAGGTCATCACCCTCGTCAAAGACACCGCCCTCGCGCGCATCATCGGCGTCACCGAGATCATCTATTACGGATATCGTTACGTCACCGCCGAAGCGCTCATTTGGCCGCTGTTCTATACCGGCGTCTTTTTCCTCGCATTTAACGGCATTTTGACGCTGCTCTTCGCCTATATCGAGAAGAGGATGGATTACATAAAAATATTATGAGAAAGCGTGACATGGCGATTTTAGAAGTCCGAAATTTGAATAAGCGCTTTGGCGAATTCGCGGCGGTCAGGGACGTAAACCTCACGCTTGAACGCGGCGAAGCGCTGGCAATCATCGGTGCCTCCGGCAGCGGCAAGACCACCCTGCTGCGTTGTCTCAATTTCCTTGAAACTCCCGACACTGGTGAAATCATCGTCAAAGGCGAAACCATTTTTGACGCGGCAAGCGAACTCCGCCGCAATGACTCCTGGATCCGAAAAAAACGCCTGCATTTCGGACTCGTTTTCCAGTCCTTCCATCTCTTTCCACAGTATACGGCGCTCCGCAATGTCACGATCGCGCCTGAACTCCTTGCAAAAGGCGAGCAAGGTTTCCGTGCAAACAAAGCCAAGATCCTTGCCGATATCGAGCGAAATGCAACGGAAATCCTTGACAGTGTAGGACTTTCTGATCGACTCGGCCACTATCCGCCCGAATTGTCCGGCGGTCAGCAGCAGCGCGTCGCCATCGCCCGCGCCCTCGCGCTGAACCCCGATATTCTCTGCTTTGACGAGCCGACCTCCGCGCTGGATCCGGAGCTTACCGGTGAGGTTTTGAAGGTCATAAAGGGCCTTCGAGAGCGCCAGACAACGATGATCATCGTGACCCACGAGATGCAGTTCGCCCGCGAAGTAGCGGACACCATCCTGTTCATGGATGAGGGCTGCGTTGTCGAGCAAGGCCCGCCCGAAGACGTCTTCGGCAACCCCAAAGAAGAGCGCACCAAGCGTTTCCTCGAGCGCTACTCACAAGGTTACATTGAATCACCATACAAATTATATAAGGGTACACAAGATGTTTTATTTGTGTGATTTTATAACGATAGGAAAAGAATCTTGCAGGTAAATTACTCCGTTTGGGATCCCATGGGCAACATCACTGTACTTGTCACGAGTCCCGTACCCGTATCAGCGCGCAAGCCCGTTGCGGCACACCTAATGCAAATCATCCCGGGCGCCGAACAAATAGGGTTTTTTACACAAGACAGGGGGACAGCCCCTTGTCCTCGTCTTGAGATGGCCGGCGGGGAATTTTGCGGAAATGCTGCGATGTCGGCTGCGGCGATGATCGCGGAGGCACAAGGGATTGCCAGCGGCGGGAAATTTGATATTTCCCTGGAAGTCTCCGGTGCGGATCATCCTGTTAGCGTTCAAGTCGTGCGGGACGGCGGCTTTGAATGTACCGTGTCAATGCCGCTTCCGGCAACCGTAGAGATTTTTGAAGCAGTTCTGCACGAGACGGCAGTTTCTGTTCCTCTCGTTCGTTTGCCCGGTATCGCACATTTTATCGCCCCGGCCACAGAAAAAATCACAGCAGACATAAGGCCCGAAAGCTTGATTCGTCGTCTCGCCGCGAACGTTTGCGCCGAAGCCTATGGATTGATCTTTGTGGATACCCTAGCCGAAACCGGCCCTATGGTATCGCCCACTGTGTTAATTCGCCCGCTCCTCTATGTGCCGGAGGCCGCTACAATGGTCTGGGAAAACGCCTGCGGCAGCGGCAGCGCGGCGGTAGCGGCCTGGCTAGCGGCGCAGCACGGCGATCCGGTTGCCGTCCGTCTCCGGCAGCCGGGCGGAGAATCCATCCTGGCGCGGGCCAAGGTCGCATTATCAGCACCCGGGAAAGCGGACCTCACATTTCTCTCTATCACGGGCAGGGTCGTGCTGCGGGAACACGATGAAACCACAATCATTGAATACGATTTCAAAGAAAAGAAGTAGGCAGGTGTGTTATTATTATAGTTAGATATTGAGGCGCTATCGGCACTGTATTTATGCACGAAAGGACGGAAAAATGGATCTCAAAGAACTGTATGGCAAAGTCTCCAAACTCGAGGAAGAGCTTCCGAAGAAGATTTTCGGGCAAGAAGAAGCGGTAAGAGTGTTTGCGGAAGGCTTTTTCAGTTCTGAATTGTTGGCGGATGCGGACGTCAAACGTACCGGGCCGCGCGGCGTCTATTTGTTCACAGGTTCCAGGGGCGTCGGAAAGGCTTATCTCGCCGAACTCGCCGCTGCGGAGCTTGGACTGCCTTCCGGTCGATATATTATGAGCGGCGTCGCGGACGATCTTCAGTGCCGCATGCTGGTCGGGTCTTCGGGTCACCGCCATCCAAAGGAAGGCACGCTGACAGGCTTTGTACGCAAACATCCCAGCGCGATCATTATTTTTGACAGTTTTGCAAAGACGCATCCGGAAACCATGGCGGTAATTCGCGAGATTCTCGATCGGGGGATCGTGCTCGATGAATTCCTCGACGAAGAGGTTTCCTTCCGCGATTGTCACATTGTTTTCACATCGAACGCTGACTATTCCTATGCGGTCAATCAGATTCATGGCTGGGAAGTCAGTTTCAAAGAGCCTGATGACAAAGATATCACGCGTATCGTCTGCGACGAATTGGACAAAAGCTTCTCGCTGTTTGAAAAAGCATATGGTATCCGCATTGAAGCAGACGAGGCGCTCGCCGATTATCTGCGCGTGGTGAACGGCGTATTCATGGGCTCCCGCCTGCTGCGCAGCGAAGTTGACCGTTTCTTCCGCGACGAGATCTACAAACTCCGTCCGCTGATCGAAGGCGACGGTACCTGTGCGGACGGCCATTGCACAGTGATTCGCTTCCGGCTCGTCGAAAAAGTGAATCCGGCTGAAAATGAAGACCCGAGGGCGGTCGAGGTCACTTTCTCCTGACAGAAAGAATTAAAAAGCAAGCGGTGAAAAGAAGTCTACATTATGGAAGCCTAGCATCTCTCACCTGATCTTTATAAGGAATGGATGTGCTGGCGCCCTTTTTCCCGATTGCCAGAGCAGAGGCTTTAGAAGCTTGTTCCAGCGCCTCACTCTCACTCGCTCCGCCAAGGATCGCGGCCATAAAATATCCTGTGAACGTATCTCCGGCCGCTGTCGAGTCCACTACATCTACGTCATAAACACCGTGCCGGAATACCCGGCCATTCGAAGCCAGCATAGCCCCGTCGCTGCCCAAAGTCAGTACGATTGTTGCCACCGGGAACATTTCGGCAAGCTTCCTGCAAATATTTTCACTGTCCGCTACCCCTGTAAGCTGCGCTCCTTCTATTTCGTTCACGAAAAATACCGAAACTTTTTGCAAATCACATGCCGGGATATTTTCATCGAATGGCGACGGATTGAAAGCCACGCGCAGCCCTTTTTTGTACCCGGCCTCAATGAGATAAGAAATTTCATTGATTTCATTTTGAAGCAGAAGAATATCTCCCTCGTCAAAGGCGTCGATGACCTCATCAATGTAGGATCTTGTCAGTGTTCTGTTCGCACCGGCAAAAAGAATGATAGAATTTTCGCCGTTTGCCGCAAGCTGAATGATGGCATTTCCGGAACGTATTTCCGACTCTTTGACGAACTGCGTGCTGACGCCGCTTTCGTTCAGGACGTCAATCAGCATTTGTCCGTCCGGTCCGACAGCGCCCGCATGAAATGTTTCTACCCCCGCGCGCGCCAAAGCGACGGATTGATTGAGCCCTTTTCCCCCGGGGAAAAGATCAAGTGCAGAGGATGCGATCGTTTCGCCGCCGTTTACGATATGATCTACCGCATATACAGAATCGATATTCATGGATCCGAAATTCAGGACTTTCATTGCCTTTCCCTCCATCCGCCATTCCCATTTTAGGACAGTTTTTTTGTCCAAAAATTCTGTCGTATTATAGCACATCAAGGATCAGAGGCGGACAAATGGGGAGCGTGTTTTCGATCCGCAGCGCTGCGGAATAGATTTCAGCGGCGTTTTCCAGTTTTGCCGTATCATTTCCGAAAATTTCTGCGATAGGCTGCCCTTTTGTCACGCGGTCGCCGATCTTTGCCTGAAGCAGCAGACCTGCTGACAGATCGATGGGGTCGTCTTTCGTTTCCCTTCCGGCGCCGGCCCGCTGAGAGGCCGATCCGACCGCTTCTGTATTGATCGCAGTAATAAAACCGGTATCTGCGGCCAGGACTGCCCTGCGCTCTTTCGCCTGCGGAAATTTTCCATAATCCTGAATCACTCCGGCATCGCCGCCCTGCGCTGTCAGGAAAGCCGTCATCTTTTCGAGTGCGCGCCCGCTTTCAAGCGCCTCCTCAGCTTTCCGGAATCCATCCTCCGGCGTCTCGGCAAGACCGCCAAGACAGATCATGGTACCCGCCAGCGTGAGCGACAGAAGCCGGATGTCGGCCGGACCTTTATTCTTCAGCGTTTCGATCACCTCGATCACTTCCAGGCTGTTCCCCACGGCATTGCCGAGCGGCTGGTTCATGTCGGTGATCAGCACGACCATATTCTTCCCGGCCGTACGCCCTACCGTCCTCATGATCTTGCCGAGCGCCCGGGCGTCTTCCGCGGACTTCATAAAGGCTCCATTGCCGCATTTGACATCGAGCACAATGGCGTCGGCGCCTGCCGCCAATTTTTTGCTCATCACGCTCGATGCGATCAAACCCAGATTGTCTACGGTCGCAGTCACATCGCGCAAGGCGTAGATCTTTTTGTCCGCAGGTGCGATATTGGTCGTCTGTCCAATGATGGAAAGCCCGAGCCGGTTGACCTGTGCCAGGAACTCTTCCTCCGCAAGCGTAGTCTTCATGCCGGGGATCGACTCCAGCTTGTCGATCGTGCCGCCTGTAAACCCAAGTCCGCGCCCGGACATCTTGGCGACCGGCACACCGCATGCCGCGGCGACCGGCAGTGCGATCAGAGTCGTTTTGTCCCCGACGCCCCCTGTACTGTGCTTATCGACCTTGATTCCCTCGATCGGACTCAAATCGACCGTGTCCCCCGATTGGCACATGGCAGTGGTCAAATCAACGATTTCCCCGTCCGTCAGCGGGTGCAGGAAAAACGTCATCAGCAAAGCAGAAGCCTGATAATCCGGAATCTGACCCTTGGTATATCCTTCTACGAAATAGTAGATTTCCTCACGGTTCAACCGGTTACCCGTCCGCTTTTTATAAATGATGTCATACATATTCATATTCATTTTTACCACATTCTACGCAATCGTGCCGATGGCTTTTAGCATGGCGACAAAATTCTCGATCGGCATATCATTTTGCATGATATTGGAGGGTCCGATAAAAATCCCGCCTTCCGCAAACAATCGTTTTCTTTTTTCGATCTCCGCCGTGATCTCCTCCGGCGTCCCCTTTGGCAGCAGCGTTTGTACCGAAAGTGTACCGCAGAATACGATTTTTTTGTAATACTCCTGGTGCAGATCTTCGATATCCATATTGGCCGCATCTGTCTGTACGGTATCCAAAATATCAAGCCCGGAATCGATCAGTCCGGAGATGAAGTGCCGGACACTGCCGCAGCTGTGCATCATCGTCTTCGCACCAAAACTGTGTACCATTGCAAATAATTTTTCATAGTATGGTGCGATCAGCTTACTGAAAGTATCCGGATTGATCACGGGCGCAAGCTGCGTCCCCAGATCATCCCCAAAATATACAACGTCGATCTTGCCGTTTGCCGCTTCCAGCGTACGGCGGATCTTTTCGTAAAAGAAGTCAAAACGCTGATTGCTCAGTTTGATCCAGACCGGATCTTCCAGCGCGATATCCATGAGGGTCTGTTCCACACCCCGGCAAAATGCATTGCCATTGATGAAATCGCCATGTCCCGCGTCACCGGTAAAAATAGCATAGCCCTCATACTGATCGCAAAGTGCTTCCACGCCCGAATAGTCGAACCAATCTGCTGACGGCATACGAAAATCGTCCAATTCTTCAGGGGTTTGCACATTGGCAAAGGGACGATAGATATCCTCGACAAATTCTCCCCAGCCAAGGGAAGAATATTTGTAACGTTCGCCCCAAAAACCTTCCCAGGTGTTGTCCTCATAGTGCGAAAGTTCAGGCCCGGTATAGCGTGGCTCGACACGCCTGAAATCTTCCCCGATTTTCCGCTGAAATTCCTCATGGGCGATCGGCGTATAACAATAATATTTTGCTTCCGGCTTTCCGTATTCCTTCTCCTCTTTGTAGCCCTTCACGCCGAAAGAATCGTAGAGCTTTTCCCAAACCGGATTTTGTGCTGCCAGGGGGACGAGTGGCGGGCGATCCGGTGTACGGTATTCAACGGAAGCGTAAAATCTTTCTTTCGGGTTCATGATATTCATCCTTTCTGATCTTCAAGCTGATGCGTACCGGTGGTTTTGACGGAACTGGCAAGCAGCAAGCTCTTGCGTTTCCTGAGCCACATCGAAACGGATAATACGACAATGGTCGTGATATAAGGCAGCATCATTACAAATTCAGACGGCACGCCATAGGCTTGCAGTCTGGAGCCGGTGGAATCAATAAAGCCAAACAGCAAGCAGGCCAGCCAGCTGATCACCGGGTTTCCGCCGGAGAAGAACATCGCGGCGATTCCCATGAATCCGCGTCCGCTCACCATGGAGGAGATAAAGAAATTGGCATAGCCCAGTGACAAATGCGCGCCTGCCAGACCGCCGATCACACCGGAAAAAACAAGTGCCATGAATTTCGTGCGATCGATATGGATACCGGCCGTTTCTGCGGCCATCTCATTTAAGCCGACGCTCTTTAGGCGCAGACCGCCCGACGTTCGGTTCAGGAAAAAGCGCAGCCCAAACACCATGACGATCGCCCCGATTTCCAGCAACCCGTAATTGTTGAAAATACTGTTGAGTACCTCGTTGCTTTGCAGGAACGGAATCGTAAGTTTTGGCAATGGCGCCAAATCTTCCGGACGGAAACTCCCGCGTATCCCGAACATACTGTTCAGCAGGAAGATAGACAGTGAAATCGCAAAAATATTGATCGTCATGCCGACGGCAAAAACGTCAGCTTTGAATTTCAGATGAGCGACGCTGATGATGCAGGCCACGAACACGCCGACGGCGATGGCTGCCAGTACGGCGGCGAGCCAGCTGCCCGTTTGACTGCTTACCACGATGGCCGTAAAAGCGCCCATGGTCATAATGCCTTCGATTCCGACATTGAGTACGCCGGCCTTTTGCGTGATGATGACCGCGATGGACGCCAACAAAATCGGCGTGGCCATGCGGATCGTAGCGTGAATGATGGAATAGCTAAAGATATTCGAAAAAATATCCATTATTGGACCCTCACTTTCTTTCTTTCGCGGAAAAGAACAAGGATCCAATCCATAGAGGCAATCAAAATAAACACGGTGATAATGATATCGACGAGCGAGGCTTCAATCCCTGTGAAGCGCTGCATATTCAAAGCGCCATTGCGCAGCAACGCCAGCAGAAAGGACATGACAGGCAGCATCTTGAAATTCCCTTTGGAAATCAGGGCCGCGAGCATGCCGTAAAATCCGATTTCAGACGAAAAGCCGTTCAGGAAAGCGTGGTGAACGCCCAGCACCTGGATCGCACCGGCGATCGCCGCGATGCCGCCGCTCAAAAACATACCGGTCAAAATCAGCCGATCGGATTTCATTCCGATATAATTGGAAAATTCTTTGTTCGAACCGATGCTTCTGAGTTTGTATCCGAATGTCGTCCGGCTCAGTATCCAGGCAAATAGGACGAAAATCCCAATGGCAATGAAGAGACCGGTATTGGCCCGGCTCGGCGACATGAACCACGGCAAGATCACGCTGTCCGCAACATTTGGCGTCGTAGAGATGCCCGTCTTTGCCGATAAAGGCCCGTTGACCAGGTAGGAAGTAATGAGGATCGCGACGTAGTTGAGCAGGATTGTCGTACAAATCTCATTGACATTGAGCCTTACTGCCAGGATGCCGGAGATCAGCGCCCAGGCGCCGCCGACGACAATGGCACATACAAAACAGAGCAGCATATGCAGCGGGCCCGGCAGGTTCACGAAGCTGAAGCCGACCCAGGCGGATACCACAGCTCCAAGATACATTTGCCCTTCCACGCCGACATTGAACAATTTCACGACACTGGCGATATAGAAGGCAATGGCCGTGATAAAGATGGGGACAAATTTTTCAAGGGTTCCGCCAAAATTGAGTGAGCCCTTGAACGCGCCTTTGAACAATTCTCCATACACTTCGATCGGATTTTGGCCAATCGCCAGGATGAGGACGACGCCGACCAAAAAAGCGATTGCTACCGAAAAGATCGTATTTAAATATGTATTTTTATGAAGCACTCGTCCCTCCTCCCGTCATCAGCAGGCCGATACGATTGATCTCTGCATCCTCAGCACGGACAATGCCCGCGATTTCGCCCTCATACATGACCATGATGC
Organism: Clostridia bacterium; assembly: GCA_025997195.1. Classification (GTDB taxonomy): domain Bacteria; phylum Bacillota; class Clostridia; order Peptostreptococcales; family Anaerovoracaceae; genus WRMW01. Next base: position 10,477 of record BNUG01000001.1, read on the forward strand.
GATCGGAAAGTGCAAATATTTCTTCCAGTTCAGCGGAGACGAGCAAGACGGATTTGCCCTGAAGTTTGATCTCATTGATGAGTTTGTGTATGTTCTCGATGGATCCGATGTCAACACCGCGCGTTGGCTGTGCCGCGATAAAGATATCGAAGTCAGCTTCGATTTCCCGCGCAAAGACTACTTTTTGAGCATTTCCTCCCGAAAGATTCCCCACATTCAGGGATGGGTCTCTGGGACGAACGTCATATTTTTCGACGAGATCTTTTGAATAGTCGTCTGCGTTTTTCTTGTTGAGGATACCATATTTTGAAAACGGGATTTTTCCCAAATGATTGGCAATGAGATTTTCCATGATCGAAAACTTTTTGTTGAGCCCTCTGGTATTGCGGTCATCCGGGATATAGGCGACGCCGGTATTGCGAATGTCCAATACGCTCTGGTTTTGCATTGGCTGCCCTTTGATCAAAATGCTGCCCTGCTCCACTTCGCGCAGCCCCATGATCGCTTCGACCAGTTCGTTTTGTCCGTTTCCGTCGACGCCGGCAATCCCAAGGATCTCTCCTTGAAAGAGATCGAAACTTACGTTTTTGATCTTCGATAATTCGCGTTTGGAAGACACATAGACGTTTTGCACGGACATCACACATTCTCCGGTGTGTACCGGCGGTTTCTCGCAGGCAAGGGTCACGTCCCGTCCGACCATTTTGTTTGCCAGTTCCGGAATCGTGATTTCGTCTTTCTTTACGGTGGTGATATATTTCCCGTCGCGCATGATGGTGATACGATCGCTGATCTCCATGACTTCGTTCAGCTTGTGAGAAATGAAGACGATCGATACCCCTTTTGATTTTAGCTGTCTTAGGATTTCGAATAAGTTCAATGTTTCCTGCGGCGTCAGCACCGCCGTCGGTTCATCGAGTATGATGATCTCGGCGCCGCGATACAAGGTTTTCAGGATTTCAACTCTTTGTGCCTCCCCGACCGAGATATCAAGGATCCGCTTGTCCAGATTGACGTCAAATCCGTATTCCCGGATATAAAAATTGATTTGCTCCCGCGCTTTGGCAAAGTCGATCACGCCGTGTTTTGCCGGTTCAAATCCCAGAATGATGTTTTCGAGCACGGTCAATTCATCGACCAAGGCAAACTCCTGATGCACCATGCCGAAGCCCATCTGAATCGCTTTTTTGGTATTGTAATGACGGAAGTGTTCGCCATTGATTACGATGCTGCCGCTGTCCATACGATGAATTCCGTTGAGGATTTTCATCAGCGTGGATTTCCCGGCGCCGTTCTCTCCGATCAGTGAGTGGATCTCTCCTCTTTCGAGCGTGAATTCGCCATCGTTTACCGCATGCACATTCCCGAAGGACATGTTGATTTCTTTCATTTCAACAACATAATCCACAAGCATACCTCGTTTCACAAATATTTCAGGAGGCCCGCATCATTCGAGGGCCTCCTTACCATCACAAACCCTTAGACCGTGAAACCTTCTTCGTGATCGACGACGATTTCTTTGTTCATAATCTTCGTGCGCAGATCTGCAAGCGTCGTGATGATTTCTTCCGGGAACTTATCACCCAGCGCCGCTTTCATGACAGACATATCCGTGGTACCCATGCCGCCGTTTTCGAGATTCATCGCGACAAGGCCGCCCTTAAATGTACCCTCAACAACTGCTTTTGCCATTTCATAGGCCGCTACATCCGTACGCTTCAGCTCGGATATCAAGACATGTCCGGGATATTTGCTGTCTTCGTCCACATCGCCGCCGATGGCAAATTTCCCGCTTTCCTCCATGGCTTCGAGTACGCCGATTCCGGCAGTTGCGCCAAGGTTGTAGGTGATGTCGACGCCCTGACTGTACTGTGCTTCTGCAATTTCTTTGCCCTTGATCGGATCATTGAAGGTCCCGATATAAGACACCAATACCGTGATATCAGGATCCACATATTTTGCGCCTTGTTCATACCCCTTGAGGAAATCATGAATGACAGGGATATCCATGCCGCCGATGAAGCCAATGGTATTCTCCGGATTGACGCCTTCGATATCCGGCGCCGTAGTAAAGATCGCCGCCGCAGCGCCAACGAGGAACGAACCTTCATTTTGCGCAAAAATCAGGGAGGCGACATTGGGGGCATCGACTTCGGCGTCAATGATCGCAAATTTCACATCGGGATAATCCCCCGCGATCCGCGTCAGGGTTTCTGTAAGCTGTGACGGGGTCACGATCAAATCGTAGCCTTCTTCGGCCATGGCGACCAGATTGGAATCCCAGTCCGCCGTTTCATTGGATTCGAGCGCCTTGATGGTAATGCCAAACTCGGCTTCCGCTTTTTGCAGCCCCGACCAGACATTGTCGTTGAACGACTTGTCTCCAAGCATCCCGGAAGCGACAAAGCCGACCCGGATATCGGACAGATCCCCGGCTGGCTCGGCAGGTGCGGCAGCTTCCGATGAGCCGGAGTCCGCCGGTGCAGGCGCAGGCGCCGGATCGGATTTCGCACAACCGATACTCATTGCCGCACATAGGACAACAATCAGCAGAATACTTATGATCTTATATCTTTTCTTCATTTTCTTTCTCCTTCAATAATACTTCGTTCGTTTCTCTCTGTCTTGCTATAAGCTGATTTTCTCTCACCTCCTCGTATTTTTTATTGTATTTCCTTGATCATGCGGATGAATTTTGTACTGTCGACTTCGATTGAGATATGTACATTGGGGGCTTTTCCGGTGATCCCCCACAAGTCGGCAACGGTTTCGCCTACGGTCAGCTCATCATGTGTGCTTACATCTAAAAATACATGCTGAAATTTCACGATGTCAGGATCAATCAGGATCGCTACGTTTAACGCATCATGAACCGGACAGGCCGAAATGCCGAAATGTTCCTCATGCGTGTGTTCAAAGAACGTTAGAAACTCACCGATCAACCGCTGCAGCTTCTGCGGGGAATGTACGAGTTCATCGATTTCCGGCTTGGAGATCAGTGCTTTCATGGTGACGTCCAGCGTGTTCAAATAGATTTCGCACCCGCTGTCAAATACAATTTTTGCCGCTTCCGGATCCACGTAGATATTAAATTCCGCAGCGGATGTTATGTTGCCGGGATCCAATACGGCGCCGCCCATCGATATAATCCTGTTTATATTCTTCTTGATATCCGGAGCCAGCACAAAAGCCGCTGCCAGATTTGTCAAGGGGCCACTGGTAATCACGGTTATTTTTTCAGCCGCGGATCGTAACGTTTTGATCAGATAGTCTACCGCATGCATTTCCTCAGGCTGCTGTACCGGCTCCGGTAAGACGGGGCCGCCCAATCCGTCGCTTCCGTGAATGAGTTCTCCCGTCAGGCGATACAATTTGCGCATCATAGGCTGCGAACAACCTGCATACACGGGAATATCCTGAATCCCCGCGAAGTTCAGCACTTTTAACGCATTCTTGACGGTGTGTTCACCTTCACTGTTTCCTGCGACCGTCGTTACCCCGATCAAGTCTACTTTGCCGGTTCGTTTCCCGGTGGTCACAGCCAGCAACAGTTCGATCGCATCGTCATGTCCCGGATCGCAATCAATGATTATCTTTTCCATTCTTCCTCCTTGATCATTTTGCTGATATCATCATATTGACGGATCGTGAGTGCGATTTTTCCCTTCACGATCGTTACCAAATTTTGCTCATTCAATTTTTTTACACACCGGTTCACCGTACGAACACTGATCCCGCAACATTCCGCAATTTCCAGCCTGGAATATTTGAGCAGGTAGCTTTCACTTAGTTTGACGCCATTTTTCGCGATCTCCAAAATAAAATCGCAAACGAGTCCCATGCCGTCTGTGCTTGTACGCTCACAGAACGAACCGGAGGTGGAAAACATCTTTTTTGCCAACACCTGTGCCACTGCGACACAGGTCTGATTGTCAGTATGGAGCCAGCCCATGAAGATTTCTTTGGCAATTTTGATCACTTCTGTGTGATCTTCGTATACATAGCCTGAAAACGAATACGTCTCAATGCCGACCAGCACCTCCATTTCTCCAACCAGTTCTCCGGGAAAAACCCATACGACCCTTTCCGTGTCACCGTTGTCGATCGCATTGTGGATACCGATGCGCCCGGATAATACCAGATATACAAAATCCGCAATCCCGCCTTCCAGGAATAGAATCTCTCTTCTGTTTAATGTGATGGTTTCGCAACGCTCCATGATGTAATCCGGGATCACATTGATGAAGGAACATTCCGGACCGAGTTTTCTCATGATTCAGGACTCCCTTTTACAAACAGCAAGACCAGGTACACAATCACCTCCCTTATTCTAATTCTCCGTCAATGATAAGAAAAGGACACATGTCCCTGTTTTTGACACGGAATGAAAAATAATTGAGAGTATAGAAGCTGGGGAAAAAATATGGAAAGTGACTTTCACCTTCAAGTTGGTCCGGGGGTTGTCCTATGCATGATTCCGGAGCCGATGCCTGTAAATCAGAAGAACTGGTTTGTTCCCGCTCGTGTTGTATAACACCAGAAATGAGAAGCAAGGGGACGGTGAAATCACGGAAGAAGTGCTTGTTTTGAGTGTTCCGAATCTGCAACCGGCTCTAGATCGTTCCACACAAAACTATTCGCGATTTCATCCAACGCCTTCTTGATGGATTCAAGCGATACTCCAGGATCATGAAAATCTGTTGCGATGATCAGGAAGTATTTTTGATCCCCCACAACGTAATACTGTGTTGTATCCGGACCGTCCGCATCCTCCATATCTATTGAGAACTCATACAGCACATATCCGTTGCTCGTATTTGATCCACTCGCGCCTATTGTCACTTCGGCACCACGAGTCTGTGCGCCAAGTGAGGATAAGATCCCATCCCGGAACCGCAAATGTTCTTCTGGTGAATAACGATTGCTGCCCACTTCAATAGAAATATTTGAAGCATATCTTTGTGTCGGCGTGACGCCATCCATGATATAGTATCTCTTTTCCGCAGGTGTACGCCCCTCCATTTCAGCATATTTCGGTTCAAAGATCCAACCGTTTGCCTCTTTGTATGAGCCAAATCCAAAATTCGTAAAGCCGTCATCATCAACATTATATTGCGCATCAGCCTCACCGCTTGATATCGGCTCATTGCGCTCAGCAGTACCCATTCCGGATACAGCTCCCAAAATTCCGCAAGAAGATAATAGGGTCACAGCCACAAGAACAAGAATAAAAAAGAGCCCGAAACGGTATTTTGTGAAATTCATCTTACCCTCCGTCAATTTTCCCGCTTCTCACCCGATGCGGCAACATCATGATTGTTTTTTTCAATAAGCTGCTGATCCTTGTCTTGTGTTCAGCTGACCTGAATCTTATTATACCGCATTTTTATCCAGCAAAGTTCTTTTCTGTGTACTCCATGAAATAGCCATATGGACAAAAAAGGATACAGGCCCATATGAACAATTGACATTTTATGTAATTTTAATTTTCGAAAAAAGGAGCCGTCTCGTTTGAGATGGCCCCCTTCATATTTTTTGTTTGATTGTTGTTTTGCCGCTTGACGGCTTTCTATGCTGCTGATATTTCAGCCGCAAAACTTGCTGCTAGTTTAGTACAGTGTCCTCGTAAACGCTGACCTGTTTGCGTTTTTTGTCGTAACGCTCGAATTTGACGTTGCCGTCGATGGTTGCAAACAGCGTGTCGTCGCCGCCGATCCCTACATTGTTGCCCGGATGAAACTTCGTGCCGCGCTGCCGCACGAGGATGCTGCCGGCACTGACGTACTGACCGTCTCCGGTCTTCACGCCGAGTCGCTTGGCTTCTGAATCGCGCCCGTTCTTGGAACTGCCAACGCCTTTTTTACTTGCCATGTCCTTGTCCTCCTTCTATGTGAATTACTTGCTCTCGGCTTCCGCGAGGATCGCCAGGAGTTCGTCTTTCTTTGCACTCTTTGTGTATACCGCGCCGAGGGCGTCTAATTTTTCCATAATTTCAGCTTTTGTCAGCTTCGATGCCGGTATTTCTTCTTTTGCCGCTTCAGCGGGTTCGTCGGGTATTACTGCAAAAGCGGGTACTTCGGCCTCTGCTTGAGCCTCATCAGCGGCGGGTGTCTCTTCGGCAAGTTCTGTCTCAGAGACCTTTTCTTCCGCTTCTTCAGCCACTTTAGCTGTTTCCGCCTTTTCAGCCTTCGATGGCTTCTTGGCTTTTTCTTCTTTCACCGGTTCCGGCTCAGCGGCGCTGACCTTTTCGGCTTTCACTTCTACCGGCTTTTCGGGCTTCTCACCAACGGTTGTGCCGTCTACCGTGAAATTTTCGATCTCGATCTCTGTAAACGGCTGACGATGACCATTCTTCTTGCGGTAATCCTTCTTGGCCTTGAACTTGAAGACAATAACCTTCTTGCCCTTGCCTTCGCCGAGGATCGTGGCGTTGACCGTCGCGTCGAGGAAAGGCGTACCGGTCTTCAGGCTGCCGTCGCCTGCAGAGAACGCGATCACATTCGTGAACTGGATGCTGTCCCCTGCCGCGCCCGCGACCTTCTCGATCCGGAGCACATCACCGGCCGCTACTTTGTATTGCTTGCCTCCGGTTTCAAAAATTGTGTACATATCGTGACCTCCTTACAGTCAGGGCTCGCCTTGCAGGTCAGAGAATTTGCTACCCTCTGTTGAAAACCCGGTTCGCGCGGCTCACGAGGATAAATTTTAACACAGCGCACGCCTGTCGTCAAATATGTTATTATTACAATATTGTTTGGGAATTTACGGGGAATATTACGATAGGAGATAAACCATGGCAAAGAAAATCGATTCATCTAAAATTGCAAAGGAAAGCATCGAGTGGGCTGACCGCAAGCGTACTTTGTTCGGTTTGCCGTGGAGTTTCACGAGATATAGACTCACAAAGACGCGCCTAATCAGCGAAATCGGGCTGTTTACCACAAATACCAACGAGATCCTGCTTTACCGGATCATGGATATCGAGCTCCGGCGTACGCTGGGCCAAAAGATATTTGGCGTCGGGGATATCTATCTATTCACAGCGGATCCCTCTTCTCCGCACTTCACCATCAAAAGCGTCAAACAATCCGACGATGTAAAGAACCTGATTTCCACTATGGTAGAAGCGGAACGCACCGAAAAAAATGTCACCGGGCGCGAAATGTACGGCACAGCTGATGGGGCAGATGACGGCGGCGGACATTCCGGCCATCACCACGAAGGCGTCTGAACCGTAAACAGACTTATCTCAAAACCAAGGACTCTTGTTGGTCTCTGATTCCAAGACTTCGATCGCCGCGCCGAAGGCTGTACGAAGACGTTCCGCCATCACGGGAATGAAATGGTGCTCTGTTCCCCAATGACCGCCATCGATCAGACAGATGCCATGCGCACGGGCATACAGCGCTTGGTCATGTTTGACGTCGCCCGTTAGGTAGAAATCAAGGCCGGCCCGGGCCACATCCTCAAGGAAGCATCCTCCTGCGCCGCCGCAGACCGCGCCGGTTTTGACCATCGCGTCAAACGGCCCAACCGTGCGCAATTTCCCTTCCATACCGAGCGCTTTTTCTACCCCGAGGCAGACATCGCCAAAGGTACGCAACGGCACAAAGTCGCCCTGCCGGGCAAACGTATGATAGAGGCCATCCTCTTTTTCAGGAAACAGCCGTATCCCGGAGAGCCCGATCATCTCCGCCAACACTGCGTTCATGCCATCCGGCGCCGAATCAAAACTTGTATGCGCGGCATAAAGACTGATCCCGGCCTGAATGAGATCGATCGCTGTGCCGCCGGCGTCCACACCGGCTTCGAGACGTTTCGCCGGTTCAAAGAAGAGCGGATGGTGGGTAAACACCAAATCTGCGCCCTTTTCCCTCGCCTCGCCCACCACCGCGTTCACAGGATCCAAAGCCACAAGGATGCGGGACACCTCCGGAGGATGCAAGTCGATTTGCCAGCCGCTGTTGTCCCAGTCTTCCGCATAGGCGAGCGGCGCCCAGCGTTCGATTTCCGCGATCAGATCTGCAGTTTGTATGCTCATAAAATCTCCTTTGCGATCTTTTCGATTCGCGCAAAACGTGCGGCAGCACTACTCTTGCTGATGGGCGGCTCAAATATCGCACCGATTTCCGATAAACTGGCTTCAGGGTTGGCCCTGCGCGCCTTCGCCGCTTCGCGCAATTTGGCTGGCAGACTGTCCAGTCCCGGCCCCGCTTCAATGGTGCTGATTGCCCGCAACTGCGACTCGCCCGCAGTGATCGCCCGGTCCATATTGGCCGTATCACAATTGAACAGACGGTTTGTCTTGCCGCGTAGTTCGTGCATCATGCGTTTGTCTTCGAAGTTCAGCAAATGTAAGCTTGCGCCCATGATGCCCAGCATGTCCCGCACCTGGTCAGCCGCCTTCAGATAGACGACATAATCAGCGCCGCGCGGCGAAATGCCCGCGTGGATATCCGAAAACGCGTTCATCAGCCTGCGGATGTCCGCCGCCAGGGCTTTGTCCGACGTCCGGATCTCGAGATGATAGCCGCGTACCGGATCTGACATCGTGCCTGCGCCGAGAAACAGGCCCCGTAGCATCGCCTTACGGCAGCACTGGCTGCCTGCCAGCAGCGGCGAAATGCCCACCGTTAAGGTCAAAAGCCCGTCATCCGTGCGCACCAAAATGCCGATGCGTTCCAGCAGCGCCGTTGTACGACCTGAGGCGGATACAGTGACCTCAAAGCGTCTAAGCATGCGCTGTGCGCCGTTCTCGGCCAGCGAAACCACCGGCTGTGTGCCTGTCAATTCAAAAAAAAGCCGCTTGATATGCCGGGCTGCTGCGGTCAGGCCGGTCGTCAGCAGAATCCCGATCTCTCCTCTCCCTGCGGGTTTCAGGGCACCGCACGCACGAATCAGACCGGCAGCCTCGGCGAATTTGCAGCAGGCTTTTTCGGGCAATTGGTGCGCGAGTTCGCGCTTGGTTTCTGCGGAAAACGAGGTATCCATGAGGGCACCCCGGGGGTTAGATCTCGCGGTGGCGCAGTGTTACGTTTTCGCCGGCGGCTGTCAGGCGATTTGTCAATTCGATCGCCATCGAAACGGAGCGGTGTCGCCCGCCCGTACAGCCGAAAGCAATATTGAGACTCGGCTTGCCTTCGCGGTTGAACGAGGGCTTTAGGCGAAAGGTAAGCATCTGGATCTCGTCCAGAAAAAATCGGCTGTCCTCATGACTGAGAACGTATTCGCGAACCTCCGCGTCGCGTCCCGTCAGGTCGCGCAGACCCGGCACATAAAAGGGATTCGGGATAAAGCGTGTGTCAAAGATGAAGTCAGCCTCCTGCGGCATACCGTATTTGTAGCCGAAACTCTGCACAATGATGCGAAACGGCTTGGCTTCGCGATTGCCGGCCATATATTCCATCAGAACCGTTCGGAGTTCCATGCTTTTGAGGTCGCCCGTGTCGATCACGAGGTCACCGAGTTCCTTGATCGGTGCCAGGCGTTCGATCTCCTCGTCGATCGCCTCCCCGTTGGTGACACTGCCAATGGCAAGCGGATGGGGCCGCCTGGTCTCCGCGAAACGTCTTAACAGGACTTGCTTCGAGGCCTCGAGGAAGATCAGACGAATGTCGATCCCGCGTTTTTTGATCGCGTCCAGGTACATGACAAAATCGTCGAGGAAGTCGTTGCCGCGGATGTCAATGACGAGCGCCACTTTCTCGAGTTTGTGCTTGTCGCCCTTGATGAGTTGGATGAAATCCTTGATCAGCGGCGGCGGCAAATTGTCGATGCAGTAATACCCGAGATCTTCAAACACATCGATGGCCAGGCTTTTGCCGGCACCCGAAAGGCCGGAGATGATCACGACACGCATTGCAGATTGACCACCCTTTCCATACCGATGCCTGCCTCCGCGATCAGCGCGAGAGCCGGCAGGAAATCGCCAACGCGATCCGGTGTGTGCGCGTCGCTGTTCACAATAAAGCGAACGTCCGTGAGCATCATCATACGCAGGTCCTCCGCCGTCAGTGACATATGACTCGTATTGATCTCGATCAGCGTCCCGGTGCGCGCGCAGACAGCGGCGATCTCCAGCAGATCGACCGGCGCCTTGTCACCCGGGTGCGTGAGAAATTTGATCTGATCATGCTCAAGGGCATGCACGATCATGTCTGTATTGCGCTTGATTTGCCGCTGTGACGCCTGCTCGACCCTACTACGGGCGAGATTGGCGAGCGTCGAGGCAATGCCGCCCGGCGACAGCCCGTCCATAGCCCCATAATGCCATCCGGCACACACAAAATCAAAATAGGAAAATTCCTGCGGCTTAATATCGATCCCCGCTTCCGTTGCTATAATATTCGCTTCCACACCAAAAAGGATTTCGACGTCAGGATATTTCAGGCGAAGCGCCCGTATTTCGGCTTTCTGTTCCGTGAGTTTTTTTCTGGGTACGCCGAACCCGAGATGCCCCGGCCCGTGATCCGCAATGCCGATCGTCCGGATGCCAAGATCCAGCGCGGCACGGATATTGTCCTCGACGCTGCCTTTTCCGTGTGAATACACCGTATGCGTATGCAGATCGCTCAATAGTTGGTACTGACGACCGTTCACACTGACATTTACCTTATTTCGGTCTACAGGATTGATGATTGACATGATGTGTCCCCTTTCGCCGCCTTGCCACGGCGAAAATCCTTCCTGCATTTATTATATGCCCCCGAACGAATATTGTCACGCGTCGCCGATGACGATCGGCTCGATTTCAAGTTCAACGCCGAAGCTGGTACGCACACAAGCTTGTACCTCCAGGGCAAGACCCAGCACATCCGCCGCGGTCGCCTCTCCCGTATTCACGATAAATCCCGCATGTTTGGGCGAAACCCGCGCGCCGCCAAGGGATCGGCCTTTGAGTCCTGCCTCGTCGATGAGCCTTGCAGCATAGTCCCCCGGCGGTCTTTTGAAGAAGCTTCCGGCGCTCGGCAGTTCAAGCGGCTGGCTTTCGCCGCGCCGCCGTGTATAGTCGGCCATGCGCGCTTCGATCGCCTTTGGTTCGTCCGCTGCCAGCGAAAACTCTGCGTCCAGAATCAGATACCGGGGTTCGGAGGTTTTGAAAATACTGGTCCGGTAGCCGAACCGACATTCTTCCCCGGTAAACGTAATTTGATTATTGTCAAGGATGTCAAAAACGCGAACTTGTTTCAAAACGCCGGAAATTTCACGATCATAAGCCCCGGCATTCATGAGTACCGCGCCGCCGACCGAGCCGGGGATTCCGGAAAACTCCTCAAGCCCGGACAGGCCGGCTTTCGCCGCCGCCCGCGCCGCGACAGACAGCGTTTCCCCCGCACCGGCACACAAAGTGCTTTCTTCCTCATCAATGCAGACCCCACTCAGTGCGGTCGAAGTGGAAAGAACGGCACCGGCAAAACCGCCGTCGCGCACGATGACATTGGATCCCTTGCCCAGAATGAAAATCGGAAGGCCGGATCGGAGCGCCACGCGCGCCGCAGCAATCAGGCCCTGCATGCTCTTCGCTTCGAGGAAAAGGTCTACGGGACCGCCCACCCGCATCGTCGTATGATTCCGCATGAATTCCGCCATAATATTTTCACTCCACTATACTTCGCCGCTTTGCATCCATCCGAATCCATCATACCATAAGAAAAACCGCTGCGCCCGCAACGGTTTTTATGGTGACCCTACCGGGAATCGAACCCGGGATTCAGCCGTGAGAGGGCTACGTCTTGACCGCTTGACCATAGGGCCGTCTTTCAGTCCCTGCCTTCGCAAGGCACCGTACCGGAGGCTATTTTACAACAAACTCCGACGCGTTGCAAATAATTCGGAAAAAAACCTTACGAAAAACCTTACGCCGCAAAACTTATTTCACTTCCCAGGGAAGAACTACCTTCGAAAGATTAAACCGGAAAAACTTCGGCAGTCCTTCTCGCGTGATTTCACCGGCCTCACCCGTCACAAGCGGCCGGAGATAGACGAGCATTTCCTCGGAAACATCCGTCCCGCCTTTCGTGATCCAGGAAAGCGGTACTTTCTTCTCTTTGTTCGCGATCTCTTCGAGTTTGCCTTCGTCATAGCGCACCACATAAGGGATATCGCTGATCCGGGCGATCGTGATCATGATATCCGTCTTGCCGTTGACCGCCGCTTCCACCGCGCGGTAGCCGCATTGGTAGGATTCTTCGAGATCCGTCAGGCTCGCGCAGTGTGCCGCAGCACGCTGCAGCGTCGAGAATTGAATCGCCCGCGTCTTGAGTTTCGGCATATCGACATTGTCTTTCACAAGCTTTTCCAGCACAGTAGCCGCGCCGCCCAGCGTCTTGTGCCCGAACATATCCTCTGCGGCGCCCGTATCCGACAGATATTTGCCATCCGACAGACGAAGCCCCTCAGAGGCCGTGATCAAAATCTGCTTCTCGCGTTCCAGAAGCGTGCCAACCTCTTTCACAAAGGCCTCCGGGTCGAAATCGACTTCCGGCAGATAGATGAGATGAGGTGCCGGCAGTCCGGTCTCACGCGCCAGCGCGGAAGCAGCCGTCAGCCAGCCCGCATTGCGTCCCATGATTTCAACGATCGTCACAGCCGGCAGCGGGTACACGCAGGTATCCAGATACAACTCCGCGATGCTCGTAGCCACATAACGCGCCGCCGAACCGAACCCCGGCGTGTGGTCGGTAAGTTCGAGGTCGTTGTCGATCGTCTTCGGGATACCCACAGCCACGATATCCTCGCCGGCCTTCTTGAGATAAGCCGCCAGCTTATTGACCGTATCCATCGAATCGTTGCCGCCGTTGTAAAAGAAATACTTGATATCATAATCCTTTAAGATCTGAATGATCTTCCCGTAAGTCTCCGCATCGTCCTTCGGAATCTTGTAGCGCGACGAGCCCAGCGCATGCGCCGGCGTATGGATTAGCAACTCAAAATCTTCGCTCGTCTTCATCTGGTCTGAAATATTGATGATCTTGCGATCCAAAAATCCCTGCATGCCGTTGACGGCGCCGAGTACGTTGCGAATCTTCGTGCTGCCCATCCCGCGCGCGATCGCCCCCGTAATAGATGCGTTAATCGCCGAGGACGGACCTCCGCTCTGTGCGATCAGCATGTTCCCTATTTTTGTCATAATACATTTGTTCCTTCCGTATTGCTTTGTACTGCGGCATCGGCGTCACCCAACCGGCGCCGCCGACCTCAAATTCATTTTCAGGCCCGGGATAGTCCTTCTGCGACCTCTGCAATATGCTCCGCTGTAATCCCATATTCCTTGAATAGTTGCTCCGCCGGTGCGGAAGCGCCAAACTTATCAATGGTAACATAAGCCCCATCCAGGCCCGCCAATACGCCCCAGGACTGCGCACTTCCCGCCTCTGCGATCACGCGCCTGCGAACCGCCTTGGGCAGGACATCCGACTGATAGGCTTCCGGCTGCGCAAGGAAGACGTCGAGCGATGGAACACTCACGACGCGCGCGTCAATCCCCTTCTCCGCCAAAAGCTTCTGTGCATGGACACTGGGTGCTACCTCACTGCCGCTGGCAATGAGAATCACATCCGGCTGATCGCCGCTCTCCGCTTCCAGAATATAGCCGCCCCTCAGTGCGTCTTTGACGTCCGAACCGACCGGCGTAAGGTTTTGCCGTGAGAGCGCCAACGCTGTCGGGCGGCCTGAAGTCAAAGCTGAAAGATAGGCCGCCTTCGTTTCGTTCGTATCGCAGGGCCGGAACACATCCATCCCCGGGGTAGACCGGAGCATCGCCAACTGCTCGATCGGCTCATGCGTCGGGCCGTCCTCCCCTACGCCAATGCTGTCATGTGTAAAGACATAAATGATCGGAAGCTTCATCAGCGCCGCGAGCCGGATCATCGGTTTCACATAGTCCGCAAAGACCAGGAAGGTCGCGCAATACGGGATGGCCCCGCCGTGCAGCGCCAAGCCCAGGCAGATCGCGCCCATTCCGAGTTCGCGCACTCCAAAGTGGAGATTGCGTCCTTCCGGAGAACCCGCAAAGAAGTCCCCTGCATCTTTTAGATTTGTTTTATTGGAAGGCGCGAGATCAGCGGAACCGCCGATGAGCCATGGAATGTTATCCTTGATGCCGTTCAGCACATTTCCCGAGATCTGCCGCGTTGCTTCCGCTTTTTCTTGTATGACAGTTTCCGAAAGCCAAGCGCGTGCTTCTTCCGTAATTCCGCCGGCTAAATATTGATCGAACAATACAGCGGCATCTGCGTCAAATAGTGCATACTCCTTCTTCAGATTTTGCCAGGCTTCCTCAGCGCGAACGCCGCGCCCTGCTTTCTCCGCATAATGATCGTAGACTTCCTGCGGAACTTTAAAGGCTTCCTGCAAAGGCCAGCCAAGTGTCTCGCGCAAAATACGGATATTTTCTTCGCCCAGCGGCTCCCCATGAGCAGACGCACTGTCCTGTTTCCCGGGTACACCGTAACCGATATGCGTATGGATCTTGATAAAGGACGGACGCCCTGTGTCGGCTTTCGCCGCTTCGATCACACGTCCGATCTCTTCCGTATCGTTGCCGTCCTGAACCTCAAACGTCCCAAATCCGAAGGCCTCCATGCGTTTTGTCACATCTTCCGTGAACGCCAGATCCGTAGAACCTTCAATGGTGATCCGGTTAGAATCATAAAGCACGATGAGTTTGGAGAGTCCCAGCGTCCCCGCGAGACTCAGCACTTCCGAAGAAACGCCTTCCATGAAGCACCCATCACCGCTGAGTGCATAGGTATAATGATCCACGAGAGGCTGCTGCCCCGGGCGGTTAAATATCTTCGCCAGATGCGCCTCAGCGATTGCCATGCCGACCGCCATGCCGAGCCCGGCGCCAAGCGGCCCGGTGGTTGCGTCTACGCCTTTCGTATGACCATATTCCGGATGTCCCGGCGTCAGGGAACCCAATTGCCTGAATTGCTTCAGCTGATCGACCGTCAGCCCCTCATACCCAAAGAGATGTAATACCGCATACAGCATAGCGGATCCGTGTCCCGCCGAAAGCACAAAGCGGTCGCGATCAAACCATTCCGGGTTCGCCGGATCGTGCTTCAAATGATTCGCATAAAGTTCATAAATAATGGGCGCCGCACCGAGCGGAAAGCCTGGATGCCCAGAATTTGCTTTCTGTACTTCGTCCGCCGCAAGAACCCGTATCGCATTCACCGCCAGTTTCGTAACCATAAAATTCTCCTTCCAATCAACGCTATCGTCATTCTGCGCCACTGCATCCTGCGGACGCAGCACAGGCTCCGGTGCAGAATCCAATCATTCAGCATGAAATTATACCATATAGCAATCCCCGATTGGCTCCAAAAACTATAATTCCCTGAAGACATTCGCTTACAAATCCCTGAAGCGGAAGCTTTTTCGGCCTTCCGCATAGTCTGCAACGATATTGCCGTTTCCCTCCAACAAATATTTGTAGGTCACCAGACCGTCGAGCCCGACCGGACCGCGCGCATGCAGCTTGCCCGTGCTGATGCCCACTTCAGCGCCAAATCCGTAACGATAGCCGTCCGCAAAGCGCGTCGAACAATTGCGGTAAACGCCCGCCGAGTCCACACCGGCGAAAAAGCGCCTTGCTGCCTCATCCTCCTCGGTCACGATCGCATCGGTATGATGGGAGCCAAAGACATTGATATGAAAGATCGCGTCGTCGATGTTTTCCACGATCTTCATAGAGACGATGTAATCCAGATATTCCGTGCTGAAGTCTTCTTCCGTCGCCGGCTTGACCCCGGCATGAAGTTCCTGTAAGCGTCCGTTGCCGCGCACTTCCACACCTTTTGGATTGAGTTCCGCCATTAACGACGGCATCAGTTCCACAGCAATATCCTGATGCACCAAAACAGTCTCCACGGCATTGCAAGCCGCCACATACTGCGTCTTGCTGTCGCGGATGATGTCAACGGCCTTATCTATATTGGCGGCTTTGTCCACGTAGACATGGCAAATACCATCCGAATGGCCCATGACCGGGATATCGGAATGATCCATGATATAGCGCACAAATTCATTGGAACCGCGCGGGATGATCAAATCGACGGTTTCATGACAGGACAAGAGTTCCGTGATTTCCGAACGGGATTCCAATAAAGTAAGAAAGCCCGAAGGCAATCCGGTCCGAATCCCCGCTTCGTGAATGATCTCAAATAAGACCCGGTTGCTTGCCAGCGCTTCGCTGCCCCCTTTGAGAATGGCGGCGTTTCCGCTTTTCAGGCAAAGGGAAGCGATCTGAACAAGTGCGTCCGGCCGCGATTCAAAAATGACGCCGATCACGCCGATTGGACAAGTCAGCTGTGTCAGCAGGAGATCCGTATCGAGTTCCCGTCTCAAGAGCACGCGCCCGAGGGGATCCGCCAAGCCGATCATTTCGCGCGCACCGGCAATCGTATCCGCAAGTTTTTTCTCGCCAAAATCCAAACGTTTGACAATCGGATCCGGCAAACCGGCCTCCCGTGCCGCAGTCAAATCCTTTTGATTTTCCTTCGCGATCTCCGCACGTCGCGCCCAAAGTGCGTCCGCAATCAAACGGAGCGCCTCGTTGCGTTTTTCGATTGGCACGATTGCCAGCAAACGGCTGTCGGTCTTCGCGCGTCTCGCACTCTCTATTGTTGCGTTTTCCATATCATCCTCCATCCCATAGAATCCTTCTGGTATTCCGCTTGCGAGAATACCAGAAGGGATGTTCATTGCAGATTATACCGCAAAAGTGTTATCATTATCTATCTACGCTCATCGTAGCGCATTTAACTTATTGTTCTGGCAGCTAAATGTTGGACACAAAGCACAGACAACGCGACTGTCCACTGTTTAGTTGTCGGAGCAATCATATCAACCGTAACGATCAATTTGGTTATTTGAGGAGCGCGATGTCTGAGAACGAAAAGACATACGAAGAAATCTCGTTTGAGGAGATTCGTGATGAAATCATCACGCTCATTGGCGCGAAAAACTATATTCACGCCCGTGATTTGCTGCTCTCTCTGAATGAAGCGGATATCGCGGACGTTATTGCCGAAGCAGAAGATGAACTGGGTATCGAAATCGCGGTCATTCTCATCCGCATGCTTCCGAAAGATGACGCAGCAGAAGCATTTTCACGTCTCTCTGTAGACGACCAGACCGGTATTATTGAACGTATCACGGACAAGGAACTCAAATCGATTCTGGACGAAATGAGTTTCGATGATATGATCGACGTTCTCGAGGAGCTGCCGGCAAACATTGTTGACCGCATCCTTGAAAAAACGACAAAAGAAGAACGCAAACTCATCAATACCTTCCTCAATTACCCGGAAGACAGCGCGGGCTCGCTGATGACGCCCGACTACATCACACTGCGCCAGGAATGGACGGTAGGCGAAGCCCTCGCACATATCAAAAAGGTGGGTATGGATTCCGAGACGGTCTACACCTGCTATGTCAAGGACCGGGGACGCAGACTGCTTGGGCTTGTTTCGCTCAGGAGCCTTGTTACAACGGACGAAGACGTCCCGATCTCCGAACTGATGGTCGATGACATCGTTTTTGTGAATGTATTCGACGATCAGGAAGAAGTTTCCGAGGACTTTACGAAATACGGTTTTCTGGCAATCCCCGTTGTCGACAACGAAAAACGGCTCGTCGGCATCATCACGGTCGATGATATCCTGCAAACCATTCAGGACGAGACGACCGAAGACATCGAGCGCATGGGCGGCGTCCTCGACTCCTCCGACAAAGAGTACTTCGACGCCGGGATATTCCATCAAGTACGCAGCCGCCTTCCGTGGCTGTTGATCCTCATGGTCTCGGCCATGCTCACCGGCCTTGTCATTGCGCATTTTGAACTTTTGCTCGCCGATATGGTCATCCTCACGAGTTACCTGCCCCTACTTATGGGCACGGGCGGAAACTCAGGCTCACAGGCCTCCACGCTTGTGATCCGCGGCCTCGCGCTCGGCGAAGTTGAGCTGCGTGACGCCGCGCGTGTGCTGTGGCGCGAATTGCGGATCGGTTTTATCTGTGCTCTTTGCCTTTCAGCCATCAATATGTGCAAGATTCTTTTCCTCGATCGCCAGACCATCTCGGTCGCAATCACCATTTGCTGCGCACAGCTCATTGTCATTGTATTGGCCAAATGCCTCGGCGGTATGCTGCCGCTGTTCGCAAAGAAGATCGGCATCGATCCTGCTCTTATGGCCGCGCCGTTCATCTCCTCCCTCACAGACACTTTCGCCTGCTTCGTCTATTTCACCCTCGCCTCCATCATCTTGGGTCTGTAGGCGCGGAACGCGAACAGTCGGCCGCGAACTTTAACCGCGAACGTGGCGAATTTCGCCTTTCGTTCGACTTTTCGTTGTGAACGTTCGCTTCCATGTGCTATTATTCTATCAATACGATTGCATACATATTTCAGAAGACAGGAGTAATGATTTTATGCCAAATGACCGTATCCCTATGACAATGACGCAGAAAATACTTGCGGCACATTCCGGACTTGACGAAGTACGCCCCGGACAGTTTATCGAAGCAGATCTCGACATCGTCCTTGCAAACGATATCACGGGTGCGCCTGCGATCAAAGAATTCAGACGGATGGGTGCCGGTCACGTATTCGACAAGACAAAGGTCGTACTGATTCCTGACCATTACACCCCAAACAAAGATATCAAAGCCGCCGAGCAAGCGAAAGATTTGCGTGATTTTGCCATAGAGCAAGGCATCGTGCACTATTATGAAGTCGGCCGTGTTGGGATTGAACATGCACTGTTGCCGGAACAAGGTATCGTTACAGCCGGGGAAGTGATCATCGGCGCAGATTCGCATACCTGCACGTACGGCGCGCTCGGGGCTTTTTCGACAGGCATCGGGTCTACGGATATGGCCGCCGGTATGGCCACAGGCAAAGCTTGGTTCCGCGTACCGGAGGCTTTCAAATTCGAACTGACCGGCAAACTCGGCCCCTGGGCCAGCGGAAAAGACGTGATTCTGTACATCATCGGACGGATCGGCGGGGACGGCGCCCGTTACGCCTCGATGGAATTCACCGGAGATGGGATCGCCGCCCTTTCCATGGATGACCGCTTTACGATCGCAAATATGGCCATCGAAGCAGGCGCCAAAAACGGTATCTTCCCGGTCGACGATCAAACGAAATCCTATATCGAGTCACATCCCGGCAAATTCGTACAACGAAAACCTGTCATTTACGAGGCGGATCCGGATGCTGAATACATGGAAACCTATCCGATCGATCTGTCCGCCATTCGGCCAACGATCTCATTCCCTTCGCTTCCGGAAAATGCAAAACCGATCGACGAGGCGAAAGGCATCAAGATCGATCAGGTCGTCATCGGTTCCTGCACGAACGGACGCAGTCAGGACATGCAAGAAGCCGCCGCCATTCTAAA
This sequence comes from Clostridia bacterium, assembly GCA_025997195.1. Taxonomy (GTDB): domain Bacteria; phylum Bacillota; class Clostridia; order Peptostreptococcales; family Anaerovoracaceae; genus WRMW01. Next base: position 29,889 of record BNUG01000001.1, read on the forward strand.
GAATAAGCAGGTCGCCCCCGGCGTTCGCTGCATCATCATCCCGGCCACGCAAGAGGTCTATTTGGAATGTGTAAAAAAGGGATGGGCGGAGATCTTCATCCATGCCGGCGCGGTCTTTTCGACGCCGACCTGCGGTCCCTGCCTCGGCGGTCATATGGGCGTTCTTGCGGCAGGAGAGCGCGCAATTTCAACGACAAATCGCAATTTCGTAGGCCGTATGGGACATGTGACTTCCGAAGTTTACCTGGCCAATCCTGCGGTCGCAGCCGCTTCCGCCATCACCGGCGTCATCACGGATCCGGCTGATTTGGTGTAGAGTATAAAGGCGCCCGCACAAGGCGAACGAATCATGAAAGGAGTATACGCAGAATGGGCAAAGCATTTAAATACGGAGACAACGTCAATACCGACGTCATCATCCCTGCCAGATATCTCAATACATCGAACCCCCAGGAACTCGCCGCGCATGCGATGGAAGACATTGACGCCGCTTTTGCGGAGCGCGTCAGACCCGGCGACGTCATCGTCGGCGGCAAGAATTTCGGCTCGGGCTCATCGCGGGAACACGCGCCGCTCGCGCTCAAAACGGCCGGCGTCAGTGCCGTCATTGCCGAATCCTTCGCACGGATCTTTTACCGCAACTCTTTCAATATCGGCTTCCCGCTTCTGGAATCCAAAGAAGCTTCCGAGGCGATCGAAGCCGGCAATGAGATCGAAATCGCCTTCGAGGGCGGCGCCATTCGCAATCTTACAAAGGGAGAGACGTACAAAGCCGAGCCTCTGCCTCCTTTTATGGCGAACCTGGTCAAGAGCGGGGGTTTGGTCGGCTACGTGAAAGCCAAAGCCTGATCAGCCAAACGGCAGCCACGTAATCCATAACGGTACGGTGGCCATAGAAAATATCGTGGAAACAACCAAAAGTTCTCCCGCATAAGATTTGTTTCGTCCATACTGCTCCGTCAGAATCCCAACCGTTGTTGCCACTGGCAATGCGTTACCAATGACGAGGATTGTTTTCACCATTGGGTCCAGCGGCAAAAACCAGACAAGGAACAGCGTAAGAAGCGGAATCAGGAAAAGCTTGTACAGCACCGGCTCTAAAATACGCGGGGCAATAAAGGATTTTGGGCCAAAACCGCCGGCGAGCATCGTCCCAATCGAGATCATCGCGAGCGGTGTTGCGACCGCACCCACCAACTCCAAATACGCCATCGCGATGGACGGCAGCAGGATCTGATTATAGCAAAGAATCACGCCGATGATCGCACAGCTGACCTTCGGATTGATGACAAGGCTGACGTAGCGCACAAATTTCTTCCGCGCGGATTCTTTCGGCCGATTCCGCCCCCGCCCCATCAAACCAAGACCATAGGTAAAGAACATCGTATTGAGCGCGATGTTGGAAGCGACCATATACAGGAGCCCAATATCGCCGAAAAATGTAACAGCGACCGGGAACCCCATGAAACCGTTGTTCGAACTCATCGAGGCAAACTCGGCAACCGGCGCATCTTCCCGGTCATAGCGCCTGACGCAGTAAATCAGAAACAACAAGCCGCCGATGAGCAGCAGGATACCGCTATTGAGAAAGATCGTTAGAATGAAATTCGTAAAGACCCGATGATCCATCTCGAGCGAGACCGTACGAGCCAGAATAAGAGAAGGATAAGCAATTAATATAATAAATTTGTTGATGCCGGTAACCGCGATATCCGAAAAAATGCCAAATTTCTTACACAAAAATCCCGTGATCAGCAACATAAAAAAGAGGATAAATTGCCCGTAAAGCATTTTTTATTCGACCTCAGACGAAATTGCCGCCGCCACCAAAATTTCGCACATGCGCCCTTTTTCCTCGGCGGATGTGTCGGCTGTGATTTCAAATCCCGCATTTGTAAGATAGATCCGCAGTTCGTTCGTCTTGGTTCTGGGCTGAAGGATCAGGCGCCGCAATCCAACCGCCAACACCGGTTCCCGTGCCAAAATTCCCGCAATCGTTTCACCGCCCATGCCGCCAATCACAGCCACATCCACTTCGCCGGCGTGTATCGCCGCCAATCCGTCGCCAAGTCGGAATTCGTAGGGCCCTAAGGTACAGGGAAACCGTATGGTACCCTCTGCCGCAGACGCAAATCCAGCGCCAGCGTCAGCGTCATCGTCATCCCGCATTTGGCTGACTTGTTCATAGGATTTGTACAGCGGCCCGGGTACGCGGTCGCTCAGGATCGCTGCCGGTGATCTGCCGTTCTCTACGAGATACAGCGGAATCATCGCATGATCGGACCCAACATCCAAGACGCGCTCGCCTTCCTGCACGTAGCCGGCCATGGCGAGCAGCCTCGGAGATAATTTCTTGCGATAACTCAAGCGAAAAGCCTATTCCAAATAATCCTTGATCACGCGGCTTCGTGACGGATGCCGAAGTTTCCTGAGCGCTTTCGCTTCAATCTGGCGAATACGTTCGCGCGTCACATCAAACTGCTTGCCAACCTCTTCGAGCGTGCGCGCACGTCCGTCATCAAAGCCAAAGCGCAGTTTCAGCACTTCCCGTTCGCGCGGGGCAAGTGTATCGAGCACCTGCAGCAATTGTTCACGCAGCATGGCTGAGGACGCGGCCTCAACGGGTGCGGGAATGTCATCATCGGGAATAAAATCTCCAAGATGGCTGTCCTCTTCCTCGCCGATCGGCGTCTCAAGCGATACCGGCTCCTGTGCGATTTTTTGAATCTCGCGAACTTTCTGTTCCGTGATGTCCATCTCAGCGGCAATCTCCGCCGGCGCCGGATCGCGCCCCAGTTCCTGCAAGAGCTGCCGCTGAATCCTGATTAGCTTGTTGATGGTCTCCACCATGTGCACGGGGATACGGATCGTACGCGCCTGATCGGCGATCGCGCGCGTGATTGCCTGACGAATCCACCAGGTCGCATAGGTTGAAAACTTAAAACCCTTCTGCCACTGGAATTTGTCGACCGCTTTGATCAGTCCAAAATTGCCCTCTTGAATTAGATCCGGGAAGAGCATACCGCGCCCGATATACCGTTTGGCGATGCTTACGACAAGGCGAAGATTGGCTTCACAAAGTTTTTCCTGTGCCTCATTGCCAAGTTCCGCAAGGGCGACCAATTCCTTGGCACGCGCCTTGCCGACTTCCGGGGCAGCCGATGCCTGAATCAGGAATTCCCTGTGAAATTTGTCGACTTTTACATTTCGCGGTCCTGTCACGACCGGTGGCTTGCGCTTGCGCGTGGGCGGTTCCTGCGGAACAAAGCCCCCTGCTTCCAACGCTTTCTTCTCTTCCGACCGCATCCGTCTACGGAACCGACTCGAAATACTCTCAAAATAGCGCGACAAGGCTTCGCGCTCTTCCTTTCTGCTTTTTTCACCATCTTTCAAATCGTCCGATTCATCGCCGCAGAAATCTTTCAGGATCTCACGTTGGAGCCGAACTTTCTTATTATTGTATTCGCAATAACAAGCTTCGATTCCGACCGGTTTCACTTCGTCTTTTTTGTATAGATCGATCGCTTGTTTGACGAGGAACAGCATATAGGCTCCGTATTCCTGGCCGCGATACCAGCTGGTATGCTCGACGCCAAAAGCAAGGCCGTAGAGGGAGATCTGCAGGAGATCCTGGAAAGACGCATCCGCGCTGATATTCTTTTTGACAAGCGCGATCGCATATCGCAAATAGGCGTCGATCAACTCGCGTTTCGCCTCTGCGCCGGCCTCCATCCGCTTTGCAAACTCAACCTCTTCCTCCGCGTTCAACAGCGGAACGGCGCCGATTTCCTTTAGATACATGCGAACGGGATCGTCAACGGACATTTCTTTCGGCAGGGTCGCTTCCAAACTGGTTTTGATCGGCGCGATTGGATCTTTTTTGAGTTCCTCTGCTTCCTTCTCATCCTCGAGAAGCAGAGGGTCGTAGTCATCCGAGTCCGCCGTCAAGATCTCCACGCCATTCGTAGTGAGCCGATCAAGAAATATATCATACTGATCCTGATCAATATCCAAATGGCTCAGGCTGTCATAAATCTCTGTATCCGTGACACGTCCGCTTGCACGCGCCTTTTCATAAAACTCCTCGAGTACTTCTTCTGTGGTTTTCAGTTCGATATCATCAATTACCAATGTATCTCTCCTTTCCGAATCATTTCTTTCAATTGCATGATCCTGTTACGGATCGCCATATATTCTTTCGAAAGATCTTCATCACCTTCGGCGAAAGCATCTAACTCCTTCAAAACGCGCTCGCGCTCTTTCAGATCTTCAATTTCAAATCTTATCAAATATTCCTTTACGGAATCTGAAGCGATCTCCGGTTTCCTGGCACGAAAGGCAGTCTCTAAAACCAGCTGATCCTCCTCGTCAAGCAATTCTGACAGCGCATCTTTGCCCGGCAAGTCACCTGTTTGCTCGTGCACCTGGATCATCGCGGAAAAAATAGATCCATAGTCCGTGCCCTCAAAGAAATGACGATACTCGACTGCCTTGTCGAGCATTTCGTTGGAAGACAACGCGATCGCCAGTGCATCCCGAAGGAACGTGAGCCGGCTCGCTCTGCCCGGCTTCTCCGCCGCCGTCTTTTCCCCGCCTGACGACGCTGCAGCGAAACCGGAGCCGTGGCCGGGACCGGAAACCGGTGAAACTGCAGAAACACCGGTTTGCAGGCGAATCGCCTCCTCCGAGATCCCCGTCTCGCGTGCAAGGCGACGCGTGTGGAGATCCTGTTCAACCGGCGATAACGGTGCGATCACGCGCGCGGCGGCTTTCAGGAAGTCAACCAGTCCATCCGAAGCGGTGAGATCAAATTCGAGTTTCAGCCGGCCAAGCTTGAACTCGACCATCGGCACGGCGGCAGCCACCGCAGCATCAAAGGATTCACGCCCGAAAATACGGATATATTCGTCAGGATCCTTTGCGCCTTCCAATACCAGCACACGCACTTTGAGCCCCTCGGCGGCAAGGATATCCATACTCTTCCCGGCAGCTTTTAAACCTGATTCATCGGAATCCAGTGCAAGCACAATATTCTTGGTATATTTTCCGAGCAATTTCGCCTGCTCTTTGGTGAAGGCGGTTCCAAGCTGAGCAGCAACATTCGTAACGCCGTGCATATGCAGTCCGACAAGATCCATATACCCTTCAACGAGCAGCGCAAAACCTTTTTCACGAATTTCCGGGCCCGTAATATTGAGTCCAAACAGGTTCAGCCCTTTCGAAAAGATCTTCGACCCGGCGCTGTTGATATACTTTGCCGTCTTCGGCTTTCCGCTGATGTCACGCCCGCCAAAGCCAATGACCTTGCCCTTTGTGTTCACAATCGGGAACATCACACGCTCTGCATAGCGATCCCTCAGCCGTCCGCTGTATTTGTATACAAGTCCAACTTCTTCAGATGCTTTCTCCAGCCTCTCATCCTTTTCGAGTTTCGACGCAAGCATGCGCGCGCTCCCATCCGCATAACCAAGCCGAAACTTAGAGATCGTACGGCGGTCGATGCCGCGCCCAAGCATATATTCCAATGCCGGATTTCCTTCGGCCTTCATCGCCGTATAATATTCCTGACCCGCAAACCGGTTCGCTTCGTAGAGCACATCCATGGTTTTGTCTGCTTTCATCGCGCCGCCGGGCTGCCAGTCGATGCCGTATTCTGTGCACAAACGCTCACAAGCCTCGAGAAAGCTCAGATGGTAGTAGCGCTGATAAAACGTGATGATATCGCCATTTGCCCCGCACCCGAAACAAACAAATCTACCGCTGTCTTCGTAGACATAAAAAGACCCGTCCGTTTCCGAATGGAAAGGACACAAACCGGACCAATTCCGGCCGCTCTTTCGAAGCGGTACGAGCCGCCCAACCGTTTCCACGATGTCGGCTTTATCCTTGATTCGTTCTGCAACGTCTACCTGACCGGACAAATCGACCTTCCCCGCGCAAGCCACACGCGAAATTTACGCTCAATGTTATATTCACCACCTACCGGACTTTCCTTTTTTTACACATCGTCTACCGGTTCTATTTTGTCTTGTAATCAAATACGAATTCAATTCGCGTCATCCGTCTTTTTGCGCGTTTTTTTTATAGCGCTGCGGTGCGCTTTCGCGTCAAGCCTTCTTTGTTGCGCAGCTTTTGAGGGTTTTGAATCAATGCGCATTTTTACCGGTGTTGACAGGTTGAGTAATTTTTTGTGGATTTTTGCGAGGTTCTCTCTTCGGTTCAGGTATTGAGACCGCTCTCTTTGCGAGACTGCTCTGATAGACGGGTCGGGCGTGAAGATCGACAGCACCTTTGTAGCTGATGTGTTTACTGCCTGCCCGCCCGGACCGGAGGAACGCGATGCTTGGTGTGTGCAGTAGGCATCCAGCGCATCTAAAGATAAATGTGCATATTGTCTCAGTTCCCGCCGCGTCAATTTGTCCATAGTCATACTTCTCTGTTTCTAAAACGATTCTACAGATATCCTGCCCGGTTTCAAAGGCGAGATCGGTGGTATGTACGTGATCGAATATCTTTCATTCTGGTGCACATCAACAACGGCATCGGCCTTGCCGCAGGCTCTCAAAAGATACGGGAACGACATATGCAGTGAATGTTGTCCCGGACGCAAATCAAGTCTGGAGGGAACAGACCATTTCACCTGAATCGGATCCTGCCCGTCAATTACCACATCCAATTCATTCGATTGCAGATATTGCGAGGGATCTTTTTGATACCTTATCTCAACATAGGACATACTCCCGGCTCCTTCTCCTATTTCGCTGCCATCAGAACATACTCTGTCATTCCCGCGCACATTCTGTCATTCCCGCGCAGGCGGGAATCCAAATCTATCTTACCATAGAGACACGGTATTCTGATATGATATCGACATGACTCAAACCACCGTATCCATAGCGACCCTAGGCTGCAAGGTCAACCACCAGGAATCGGAAAAACTCGCGGACGACTTCAACGGGCTTGGCTTTACCATCGTTGAACAGAACGAACCGGCTGACATTTGTATTATTAATTCCTGCACGGTCACTTCTATGGCGGATGCAAAGACCCGGCAGCGCATCCGTCAGGCACGTTCCAAAAACCCGGACGCCTTTGTCTGTGTGATCGGCTGTATGCCTGAGGTCTCGCATGACGCCGTTTCCGCAATGGAGGAAGTAAATCTAATTCTCGGGAGCGCGGAAAAAGAGCGCACGGCCGCGCTTATTGTGAGACAACTCGCGATGACGCGAAAAGAACTTTCCCCTACCACTACAGCCACAGCCGCCGCACCGCGCTATGGCGGCCGCACGCGGGCTTTTCTGAAAGCGGAGGACGGATGCGACCGATACTGTGCCTACTGTATCATCCCTTATGCGCGCGGGCCGGTGCGCAGCAAACCCGCGGATGAGATCGTTTCTGAGGCAACCGGCCTCCTCTCATCCGGTTACCGGGAAATCATCCTGACCGGCATCAATCTCGCCCGCTACGGCGCTGACTTTATTGCGCAAGCCGAGAGCGACTCCCTGCCCCTATATAAACTCTTGAAACAATTGACCGACTTAGATCGCGCGCGCGAGTACCGTATTCGCCTCGGTTCGCTTGAGCCAACCGTCATCAGTGCGGGAGAGGCCCATGCAATTGCCGCCCTGCCCCGGATTTGCCCACAGTTTCATTTATCACTGCAAAGCGGTTCAGACCGCACACTAAAAGCCATGGAGCGCCGCTATACCGCAGAAGACTATCTGGATATCATAAGCGCCCTGCGTGAAATTGACCCCAATTTTGCTGTTACGACAGACGTAATCGTAGGGTTTCCCGGCGAAACAGACGAAGATTTTTCCGAAAGCCTGGCCTTTGTAGAACGCGCCGGCTTTGCCAAGGTTCACATCTTCCCCTATTCTGCAAGGGAGGGCACGCGAGCCGCAAACCTTCCGGGACAGATACCGGAATCCATCAAAAAAGCCCGCGCTGCCGCCATGCAGGAAGCCGGGAACCGCAGCGCAAAATCCTACCTGGATGGACACATCGGACAGTCGCGCCGCACCTTGGCCCTTGGACCGGACAAAACAGGAGCGCTACGCGGATTGACCGACAACGGCATCGATGTGCGTATCCCGCAAAAAGCTTACGATTTTCCGCATAACGAATTCTTCGATCTGATTTTAACCCCCGAAATCGTCCGCAAATTTGAATGATCCGTATCGTGAAAACAAACTTTGCCGAGTAACTTACAACTCCAATTCGTAGAGCAGCATCGCAAGCGCGGCAGGTCCTGCGGTTTCGGTGCGCAGGATCGTATTCCCGACCGTTACAGAAATGGCTCCGGCCCGGATGAGTTGCGTAGCTTCGGCTTCCTCAAAGCCGCCTTCCGGCCCGATAAACACTGCGATATTCAGTCCACGGCCGCTTTCTTTGCATGAACTTTGATCTTTTCCCTCTATTTCAGCAAACTTTTCGCTGCGCAGCGCCTGTTTCAGCGTCAGACTGTCTTCAAGCTCATATAACAAGATCGCTGCATCAAAGCCCGTGTTAGCACCCGAGATCAGTTTGCTTGCCGCAGCAATCGCCATCGGTGCAAGCAGTTCGGGAATATCCCCACGCCGTGACTGTTTCGAAGCCTCTTCCGCAATCCTCTGAAGCCGATCAAGTTTTTTTGCAAACGATTCCGCCCTGACTTCCGCCACAACACGCGCGGTCTCAAGCGGCACAATGCGATATACGCCGAGTTCTGTAGCTTTGCGGACGATCTCGTCGAATTTTTGTCCCTTTGGAATCCCCTGAAAGAGCGTAACCGCTGTCTTCGGATATCTCTCGTATGGTTTCACACGCAAAATCCGCAATACAGCTTTTGCGCTTTTTCCCTCTGTGACTTCCGCTATTTCCGTATCATATTGTTTTCCTGCACCATCAAAAACGAGTAACGGATCTCCGATTTTCATGCGAAGCACGTTTACAATATGGTTGATTTGATGTGTATCATAAACATGTATTCTGTCAACTTCTATCACAGAAGGTTCCACAAATAGTCTTTTCATCATCGTGCCGCCGCCGACCCTAGCCCCTCACCGGCAAGCACTGCGATCCACTCACCTTGTCTCAATATCCTTGAAACTGCAAGCCCGGAAGCGCAGACCGCTTCTCTGATCGCACCCTCCTGCGTATCCAGCAAACCGGAAAGAATGAAGGACCCGCGAAGCGCCAGTCTTTTCTTTAATACAGGCAGCAAAGACGCCAACAACCGGCACGTAAGATTTGCAAGGATCAGGTCGTAGAATTCCCCCTTCGGTAAAACGCCATCCACACAAACATCACCGACAATCAGTTCAATCCCGTCGCTGACGCCGTTGTTTTCCAGATTTTCACGCGCTGAGGCAGCGGCATCGGGATCAATTTCCACCGCGACAACCCGTTCGGCACCCCGCAAAGCTGCGTAAATCGCAAGAATCCCGGAACCCGTACCAACATCCAAAACACGGACTGACCGTCTGCCCACAGATATGGTTTCTCTGTCATGGGCACTTGCCGTTGGTACGTCATCCGCATCTTCTTTTTGTTTCTCAACAAAGTCTGCTGCGATACGAGTATCCAGTGCTTCCGCCAAAGCCGCCAAACACATCGAAGTCGTCTCATGCGATCCGGTTCCAAAAGCCATACCCGGATCGATCACAAGCACAGTTTCATCCGCGCCGCACAAAGGCTCCTCCCAGGGCGGGCGAATGACAATGCCTTTTGCCGGCGAAAAGGTATGAAAGGAGGCTCGGCTGCGTTCAACCCAATCGTCTCTGACAAACTCCGTCTCAAGCAACAAGGTTCCAAAATCAGCATTTTCCCCATAAACTCCGGTCGCCGCATCGGTTGTAAGTTTCGCGAGTGCTATCTTGACAGATTCGATGACAGCCGCCTGATTTTCCGCTGAATCTTCCGTCGAAACTTCCGCCAGATCTTCAACAAGGTCTTCTGCTAAATAAAATGATACGAGTACTTCAGTACTTGCCTCCGCCTCCAGTGCCGGATCGACAAAATCCCAAACGGCGCCTGCCGCGCTTCCGGTCACGAAAACCAGATCCGCCGTATCCTCGACACAATACGAAATCACGCCGCAACGCTCCAGCAACGGCGCCAGCGCCTCCGCCCCCGCAGTCGTCGTATGGATGACCGTCTTGAGATACGTTGTTTTCATTCTCTTTGTTACGCTTCGTGACCTTTTTTCAAGATCGCCATTTCCCTTGCATAGCGGTCGGTCATCCCGGCGATATAGTCCTTGACCGCTTCCGCATACCCGTCTTGCATACAAATGCGCTGATATTCCGCCGGCAATTCGTCCGGATGCTCCAGGAAATAGTCATACAAGAAAAATATCGTACGATCGATGTCTTCTTGTTCAGCGCCCTCTTTCACCTGCTTTGCGAAATAGACATGATCAAACAAAAAAGTTCTTAACTCTGTCATGGCGGACAGATGCGCCGGACTTTGCAGAATCTCATTCTTGCCGCCACTCGCGCAGACCATATCCCGAATCAAACTGTCGATACGTTTGCTCGTAGTCGCACCGAGCAGGCTGATTGGCCCGCTCGGAAGATCAGTTTCCTGAATGATCCCCGCACGCAGCGCGTCATCAATGTCATGGTTGATATAAGCGATCCGGTCTGCGGTCTTCACGATCCGCCCTTCCAGAGTAGCGGGCAAAGTATCGCCCGTATGATTCAAAATCCCGTCCCGCACTTCCATCGTCAGGTTCATCCCCTGCCGCTCCGCATTGTTTTCGAGCACATCCACAACGCGCAGACTCTGCACATTGTGCCGAAAACCCGCCGGATGCTTCCGCGCAAGCGCAATCTCGCCGCTATGCCCAAATGGTGTATGACCGAGATCATGCCCTAACGCGATCGCTTCCGTCAGATCTTCATTCAGCTGCAACCCGCGCGCGATACTGCGCGAGATCTGCGATACCTCGAGCGTGTGCGTCAGCCGCGTCCGGAAATGATCTTCCTCCGGCGCGATGAACACCTGTGTCTTGTGCATAAGACGCCGAAATGCCTTAGAATGGATGATGCGATCCCGATCCCGCTGAAACGCAGTGCGAAAGCCGCACAATGCTTCCTCCCGAAGCCTCCCGGCCGACTCCGCCGCCTTCGCCGCAAAGGGACTCAAAATCTCATATTCACGCTGTTCTGAATCTATTCTGGTCAGCATGTGACTCACGGTTTACTTACAATAATAGAAGCGGCAAGCACCACTCCATCGTTAGACGCCGGTGGAGCCAAATCCGCCCTCGCCGCGCTCTGTATCCGCCAGCGAGCCTGCAATTTCAAAAGAAGTGCGCGCATACCGTGCGATGACCATTTGAGCAATGCGATCCCCGTCATTCACCGCAAATTCTTCCTCGCCAAGGTTGATCAGGATGACGCCGATCTCGCCTCGATAATCGCTGTCGATCGTCCCGATTCCATTCACAAGAGCAATGCCGTGTTTCGCGGCCAAACCACTCCGTGCACGAATCTGCGCCTCAAAACCTTGCGGCAATTCAATGCGAAGACCCGTCGGCACCACAGCACGCTTGCCGGGAGCGATCACGATCGGCTGCCCGTCAGCCAGATGCGCCCGCAAATCCATACCGGCGGAACCGTCCGTTTCATAAGCAGGGACTTGGCCTTCCGCCGTTATGTTAATTACAATTGTTTCCATAATAATACTTTATGTAATCCTTTATACTCTCAACTGTTAAGCAATGCATCCATATCAACATCTCTGCCGCCGATCACAACTGCCGAATATGTCGCAAAATCGGCATACCGCTGCCCAAGCCTTCGGATATCCGCTGCTGTGACCGCATCGATCCCGGCCAGTATTTCCTCTTCCGTATATTCATGCCCGAGCAGAAGCATATTTCGCCCGGCCTGGAGCATACGAGAGCTGTTGCTTTCACGGCGAAAAATATAGCTGCCCTTATATTGTTCTTTTACGCGAGCCAGTTCGTCCGCAGGCACATCCGCTTCTCTCAACCCAAGGAGCTCTTCTTTGATCGCGGCCGCAGTATCTTCAAGCTTTTCATCCGCCACGCCGGCATAAATCATGAACTGTCCGTCGTTGACAAAAGGCGAATCCGAAGCATAGATGGAATAGGCCAAGCCTTTTTCCTCCCGAACAGACTGAAACAACCGCGAACTCATCCCCCCGCCCAAAATGGAGGAATACAAGTTCAGAGCATAAAAATCCGAGTCCTCAAACGGAACACCTTTCGTTCCAAGAAACAGATGCGTCTGTTCAATATCCCGCTTGTAAGCGGTACGACTGGGTCTCGGGGGTGTCAAGTTATCGGTCCCCCTGACACCTCCCCTGACGCCTCCATCGATCTTTCCGAGGCTATTTTCCAGCATTTCTTCCAATGCGGTTTCTTCGATCTTGCCGGCCACGCTGACAACGATCTTGTCCGCCGTATAGCGCGCGGCAAGATACTGAAGAATGTCGTCACGCGAGATCCCGCGCACGCTTTCACGGGAACCGATGATTCGGTTGGCCAGCGGCGACCCGGCAAAAATCGCTTCCGTGATCAGATCATGTCCAAAATCGTCCGGGACATCCTCGATCATCTTCATCTCTTCGATGATCACGTTCTTTTCTTTTTCCATCTCGGCGGCGTCATACAGCGAATTTGTCAACATATCCGTGATCACATCGAGGCTTTCAAGCAAATGCGCCGACAAAGATTTCACATAATAGCAGGTCGATTCCTTGCTTGTAAAAGCGTTCATACTGCCGCCAAGCTTCTCCACATCTTCGGAGATCTGGCGGTAAGAGCGCCTGCCCGTACCCTTGAACATCATATGCTCGATGAAATGCGAGATGCCGTTGTTGCCGTTTTCATCTACAGCACCGGCACACACCCAGACCCCGGCGGTTGCCGAGGCTGCGTGCGGTAGGTTTTCGGTTACGACCGTAAGGCCGTTTGACAGTTGGCAGGTCTTGATCACGTCTTGTCTTACAGGAGCGCTTTGCGCGAAAGGCTGATTTTCCCGTTTTTCTCGTCGACGCCTTTGACCATGACCGTGACTTTGTCACCCATATTCAAAATGTCTTCCACGCGGTCAACGCGGGTCTTCGCCATCTCCGAAATATGCAACAGGCCTTCTTTGCCGGGCAGGATCTCGACGAATGCGCCGAATTCTTTGATACCCGTGATCGTGCCTTCGTAGACTTCGCCGATTTCGGGCTCTTTGAGCAGCATTTCGATCATCTGAATCGCTTTCTGCATGCCGTCAGGCTCGGTGGCGGCAATCGAGATGAGGCCTGTGTCGTCAATATCGATCTTGACGCCCGTCGCGGCGATGATACCATTGATGGTCTTGCCGCCCTTGCCGACGATCGTACCGATATCCTCAGGATCGATTTGAATCGACTCGATACGCGGTGCGTACGGCGAAAGATCCGTCCGGGGTTCACTGATTTCTTCTTTGACGAAGCCAAGAATGTCCAGCCGCGCGACCTTCGCCTGATTGATCGCCGTCTTTAGGATATCCCGGGAAAGGCCGTGGCATTTGATATCCATCTGCAGCGCGGTGATGCCGTTTTCGGTACCCGCGACCTTGAAATCCATATCGCCGTAATGATCTTCCAATCCCTGGATATCCGTCAAAATCGCGATCTTGGTAATATCTTCTTCGTCCTGAATCAGCCCCATCGCAATCCCCGAGACGGGTGCCTTGATCGGAACGCCCGCATCCATCAGCGCAAGCGTACTGCCGCAGACGGATCCCTGCGAACTGCTGCCGTTGGAAGACAGTGTTTCCGATACCACACGAATCGCATAGGGAAATTCTTCTTCCGAGGGAAGCACGGGAATCAGCGCCCTTTCGGCAAGTGCTCCATGACCGATCTCGCGGCGTCCGGGTCCTCTCATTGGCTTGGTTTCGCCGACGGAATAAGGCGGGAAATTGTAATGATGCATATAGCGTTTGCTGGTCTCCTCGCCGATACCATCGATCGTCTGTGCTTCGCGCAGCGGCGCGAGCGCTACTGCGGAAAGAACCTGTGTCTGACCGCGTTTGAAGAGTCCCGAACCATGTGCGCGGGGGAGAACTCCCGTCTCGCACCAGATCTGGCGTAGTTCCGTAGTCGTCCTGCCATCGGGACGTTTGTTTTCATTCAAAATCATCTTGCGAAATTCTTCGACCATGAGATCGCTGATGACCTGGCCGATGAATTTCTCGGCCAATGCCACGTCCGGCTCACCTTCGCCAGCCGCGATCTGCTCGGCAAGTTCGGTCGCCAGCGCTTCTTTGGCTTCTTTCGCCGTTTCTTTGGTCAACTGCTCGTGAACGCGGTAATTGACGCGCTCGACAGTGTGAATGATCTCATTGATTCTATCGGTATAGGCAGTTCTGACACGCTCGTTGATCGCTGCCGGAATCTGCGGTGCTTCGAAGATGAGTTTTTCTTTTCCGACTTCCGCAACAATGGAATCCACAAAATCTACGATCTTGATGATCTCATCATGTGCCGCAAAAAGTGCGTCGAGGATCAGATCTTCCGAAACCTCGTTCGCACCCGCTTCGACCATCATGATGGCATCGCGCGTGCCCGACACAGTCAGTGTCAGATCGCTCTTGATTTTTTGTTCTGATGTTGGATTGACGATCGGTCTGCCGTCGATCAGTCCCATCACAACCGCTCCGGTCGGACCCGCGAACGGAATATCCGAGATCGAAAGTGCGATGGAAGAACCGATCATCGCCGCCACTTCGGCCGGGCAATCATGATCGATGCTGAGCACGGTGGCAACCACCTGCACATCATTGAAAAATCCGGTCGGGAACAGTGGTCTGAGCGGCCGATCCATCAAACGGGCAAACAGCGTTGCCTTCTCGGACGCCCGCCCCTCACGCCGAATAAAGCCGCCGGGGATCTTCCCCGCCGCATACATCTTTTCTTCATACTCGCAGCTAAGCGGGAAAAAGTCCTGATTTGCCCGCGGTTCCTTGTTCATACACGCGGTAACGAGTACAACCGTATCACCGTATTTGATCGTAACGGCACCATTCGCCTGCTCTGCAAGCTTGCCCACCTCCGCCTGAAGGAGCCTGCCTCCCAATGCCGTCTTAAATGTTTTGTAATCTGTAAATCTCATTGTATTTCCTTTTCCTTTCCTGCCTCTTCCGTCAATATTCAATAAACAACATTCGCGTTGCTCATTCCTCCGGTCACTGCGTTCCTTGCGCTGTCCGTTTTTCCGTTACGCAGCAAGCTGCGTGGAAAAAAGGCAAAGACGAGGTCGTCCTCGCCTTGTATTTGTTGCCCTGTTATTTTCTGAGCCCGAGTCTCGCGATGAGGTTTCTGTAACGCTCGATGTCCTTTTCTTTCAGGTAGTTCAGCATATTACGCCGCTGCCCTACCATCTTGAGGAGGCCCCTGCGCGAGTGATGATCCTTGTGATGAATCTTGAGGTGCTCGTTCAGGTCGTTGATACGGTACGTGAGGATCGCTACCTGAACCTCCGGCGAGCCCGTGTCCCCGGCTGCCGTCTGATAGTCCGCAATGATTTGCGCCTTCTGTGTGTGATCGATCATGATATAAGTCTCCTTTTCTTTCAGCGAACCCGCCGATCATGTTTGCAATCATGATCTATACAAGTTCCGCTCTGCAAATCCGCCGGTTGCCGGGTATGCGTTGGAGTTTCGCGATACGCAGCAACGGTGCACAACTATGCTATTCTAACACCACCCTCCTGCGATTGCAAGCGATGCAAATGAGGCGAGAATGTCAATACCATTTTTTGTTCAAAAATAGGTGTTATAATGCTGTTTCGAAAATGCTACGTATCTCATCCACAGAAGTTTCTTTGGGATTTCCTGCTGTATTTCCATCAATATATGCACTTTCAGCTAAATCCTGCAGATCGTCCTGCTTCACACCGACTTCATGCAGTTTTTGAGGGATATCCAAATTTACTGACAAACTGCGTACGGCATTGACGGCCGCTATGCGGTATCCTTCCTGCGTCATGTCGACAGCTTCCTTCACGCCCATTGCGACGGCAATGTCTCTATATTTTTCTCCTGTTGCTGAGGCATTGTATTCCATCACATACGGTAAGAGCAATGCATTGGCGACGCCATGCGGCAAATCATAAAAAGCTCCTAATGTATGAGCCATGGAATGAACAATGCCCAATCCGACATTTGTAAAGCCCATACCAGCGACATACTGTGCGATGCCCATATTTTCAAGTGCTTCTTCATTGCCCGCCACTGCAGATTCCAGATTTTGTGCGATCATCTCAATGGCTTTCAAATGCAGCGCATCCGGCAAAGCCCAGGCATTTTTTGTGATATACCCTTCTATCGCATGCGTCAAAGCATCCAGCCCTGTCGATGCCGCGATGCTTTTTGGCATCGAGGCCAGCATATCGGGATCGACAATCGCCACCAGCGGAAGATCATTTGCATCCACACAAACGAATTTGCGTTTGTTTTCTTCATCGGTAATCACATAATTAATCGTCACTTCCGATGCCGTTCCGGCCGTGGTCGTGATCGCGATGAGTGGCACAGCCCTGTTTTTGGAACGGAACTCACCTTCCAAGCTGCGAATATCGGCAAATTCGGGATTGTTGATAATAATGCCGATCGCCTTCGCCGTATCCATAGAGGATCCGCCCCCAACTGCAATAATATAATCCGCATCCGCCTTTTTATAGGCCTCCACGCCGTCTTGCACATTTTGGATCGTAGGGTTTGGCTTGATTTTGCTGAATATCTCGTAAGACAATCCAGCGCCGTCCAGCACGTCCAGCACTTTCTTCGTGACGCCCAGCGAAACCAAGACTTCATCGGATACCACCAAAGCTTTGTGGACATTATGTGATGCCACGAACGGTACGATTTCCCGAATGGCACCTTTCCCGAAATAAGCTAACTCATTCAATATCATTCTTTTTGTCATTTTGCACCTCCAATATCTGCTTCTATCGCAGGGGACGTCAACTTTTTTGTCGACAGTTTTCTAAGCAACAGCCAATAACTCCTTCTTGGGGCTTGCGTACGAGAGTTTTACTGCATTCTTTTTGAATTCCTCATCGTACTTCTGTCTCGATTTACTCATTTCGTTTGCCTCCGATTTCCGGGACAGCCAGCAGTCCCTCTCTATCTTAGCAAACTGTCGAAAATTTTAGCACACTCCCAATGAGTTGTGCAAGCTCTGTGAAGATCTCTCCCAAAGCGTACGCACCCGCATCAGGATGCCCGATACTTCTTTCGCCGACTGTACCAGCGCGACCCATATGCGCGACAAAGTTTTCAGTAGACTTCGCCCCGGCCACTGCCGCTTCGGCACCCAGCGTAAAGGTTCGGGCGAATCCATCGCTATCATCTGCCTTGTTCCAGACTTCGGCAGTCGGAACAAGTGCGTCGATCAATGTCTTATCGCCGACAACAGCGCCGCGACCAAACGCCCGCTCGCCGGTGGTTTGTATGCCATTCACGGCAGACTGAAGAATACTTGCAAACTCTTTCACGCTGAGCTGCTGCTTCCCAAGTGCTGCCCTGCCTGCGGCACGAAACGCAGAGCCCCAAATCGGACCCGAGGCACCGCCGCAGTATTCCATGATTACCAGCGAGCACGCGCCGAGGAACTCACCGATATCCTGCGAATGTTCCTTTATGATCACCGGCCATTCCCTCTTTAGCTGACGGAACCCTTTCGCGACGCTCATACCAAAATCCCCGTCCCCTGCAAATGAATCCAACTCACAGAAATGCTGTTCATTGCGAATGATGCAAACACTCATCGCATCGACCAGATATTGAATATTTAGCAGAGAAGCTTTGTTGTCCGAAATGACAGCACACTCATCCGGGGTTTCCATTTCAAAACTTTGATTCCCGCGCTCCGGAATTCCGTAGTCAAAGACAATGCTTTTCGTCTCGGCTGTTTTTCCGGCAACGTGAAATCCCGGCGTCTCTGCAGGCTCATTCAATAAAGTTTCAGTTTCCTCATCCAATTTCAATATCGTGACAGATGCGCCTGCCATGTCGATACTGGTCATATAATTCCCGACAAACTCCCGCGCGATCACAATATTTTTGTCCAACAATTCCTGCGTCACATACTTGTTCAGCAAATACAATTCCATCAGGGGAGTGGCTCCAAATCCGTTAACCAAGACGGCAACTCTAGCTTGATCCGCACTCAGATTCAATTCCTTATCGAGCGAATCGATCATTCGTTTTGCCAGTATATTTGCAGTTTGCAATTGCTCTCTTTGTGTCCCCGGTTCGCCGTGAATCCCAACACCGTATTCGATTTCGGTTTCCCCAAGCTCGAATGTGGGCGCGCCTTTCGTCGGCACGGTGCAGGAAGTAAGAGCAAAGCCCAGACTTCTTACATTAGTTACTACCTTTTCTGCGATCCGTTTTACTTCAGCAAGCGGCTTCCCTTGTTCTGCAGCAGCCCCTGCGATTTTATGGACAAAAATCGTTCCGGCAACACCCCTGCGTCCAACTGTATAAAGGCTGTCCTCTACGGCAATGTCATCATCCACACGGACATATTCAACTTCAATGCCGTCTTCTTGCGCCAAATATGCGGCGTTTTTGAAATTCATCATGTCACCGCTGTAATTCTTGATAATCAGTAAGACTCCTTTGTTGCCGCTGACCGCCCGGATGGCATTGTATATCTGCACCTGGGAAGGCGAAGCGAACACATCTCCGCAAACAGCGGCGTCCAACATACCCCTTCCGATAAAACCGGCATGGGCAGGCTCATGTCCACTCCCGCCTCCACCGATCAGGCTCACTTTGTCAGGATCGAGAACCGCCTTTTTTACAACCTTGTAATTCGGCAGCAGTTCGATGTCCGGATAGGCGAACGCAATGCCTTCCAGCATATCCCTTACGATATCATCGGTTTTGTTTATGATTTTTTTCATTTCCCTGTCTCCCGACCTTCCTGTTATATCTTATATCAGCCGACTTTGTAAGCGCTTCCGATTTTGTCAGCCGCTACGATCGCGGCGATGACCGCATCGACCGTTACGTCAAAAGGCATCGAATGAACGGATTCTTCCGGGATACAGGCTTTTTCGGCAACCGCGCGAAGCTCTTCTTCAGAAATCTGATCTACGCCGATATCCGCCAAAGTGATGGGCAGTCCGACACTGATACAGAAATCAAGAACTGTTTCCAACTCTTCCGACGGAGCGTTTTCTAGAACAAGCTGCACCACCGTTCCGAAAGCCACTTTCTCCCCATGGAAATACTTGTGTGTGCCTTCTAGGATGGTCAGCCCGTCATGGATCGCATGGGCGGCGGCAAGTCCACCGCTTTCAAAACCCAGACCGGAAAGAAGGATATTGGCTTCTATGATATTTTCTAATGCCTGCGTGACGACATTGCCGTCACAAGCCACTTTTGCCTTGTAACCGTCCGCCAACAAAGTTTCGTAACAAAGCGTCGCAAGCGCAAGCGCCGCATTCGTAGATTTTGCAGGGTCGGTGAATCCTTCACGATATCCTGCCGGCAAGCCAGCGTTCACATTCGCATATGCTTTTGATGTCGCGCGCGCTTCGAAATATGTCGAGAGTGCGTCGCCCATCCCAGATACAAGAAATCTGGTCGGTGCGTTCGCGATGATCGTGGTATCAATCAAAACAACGCTCGGGCTTTGTTTGAAGTATGCATAGTCATCGAACGCGCCATCCGGCGTGTAGAGTACAGCAGAATGGCTGGTCGGCGCATCTGTAGCCGCAATCGTAGGAACGATAATCAGCGCTTCGCCTTCCGCAACGCATTTTGCAGTATCAATGGCTTTTCCGCCGCCTAGGCCGATGGTGCAATCGCATTTGTTTTCTGATGCTAGCGCTTGTAATCTTGCGACCTCCTGTCGTGAGCATTCCCCACCGAAAGCGCTTTCCACAAATTTCACTCCATACTGCTTGGCGGTCGCATCAATCTGAGGTTTAACACGTCGGACATCATCTGCGTGTGCAATCAAAAGCGCGGATGTCCCGAATGTTTTGATGAAGTATCCGAGATTGAGCAGTTCGTTTTCACCCTGCACATATTTTGTCGGACATATTAATGCTTTTCTCATTTCATTTACACTCCTACTTTTATGTAAATCGAAATAATAAGTGCGACTGCATTTTTATTAATTAAGAGTCGCACTTACTTCCAATCGACAATTTACTTTGCCCGGATATACTGCAATATAGTATCCACTGCAATTTCCAGATTGTGGCTATCTGCCAATCCCTTTCCGCCAATATCAAGTGCACTCCCATGATTTGGAGAAATGACAGGTACCGGAGTATTCACATAAAGATATACGCCTCCATCGAATCCCCATGTTTTCATGGGTGTATTTCCCTGATCATGAGCATGGAATACCACTCCACGAACCTCACCTTTTATCGCCTTGATAAATACAGTATCCGCCGGGCTGGGACCTATGATCTTTGTGTTTGGATATTTTTTTCGCAACTCTACGATAGCAGGCTCAATGATTTTCTCTTCTTCATCCCCGAACAGGCCGTTCTCGGAGGCATGCGGATTAATTGCCGCAACAGCAATCGGTGCGTCTTTAAATCCAAATCGAGCCATTGTGTCGATCAACCGGCTGCCGGTTTTTACGATCCCTTCTATCGAAATATTATCCACGATTGTTCTAAATGGGATATGACCCGTCACCGATGCCCGGAACAAATCATCCTTTCTGGAGACGTCTGCCGCGCTATCCGTCAATTCAAAGAAATCATTAAATAATTTAATTTCACCGTAGAACCCAGGCTCGGCCAGAGCCATGGCCTGTTTCGTAATAGGCGCCATCAGAACTCCTTCAATGATTCCATCTTTTGAAAGCTGCAGTGTAGTGCGGAATGTATCAAATGAATGTTCACCGCTTTCGCGCGATACTACGCCAGGTTGAATCTGAGTTTTTACCGGAACCGACAGGACATAAATATTACCTGATTCTAATGCGTCTCCGATTGAATAATCAATCAATTTCTTTTCTAGTTCCGGAGCATATTTTTTTACAGAATCCAGAACAATTTCCTTGTCTTCCACCACAAGAGGAATAAATTCGTCAGCTTTTTTCGCAAGGGTTTTTACTGAAATTTCCGGCCCTATACCGGCGAGATCGCCAAAATATACGCCCAAAACTGTTTGCTTTTCACTCATTTTTACTACCTAACCTTTCTGCTTATAATATTGATATGCTATCATGATAATCGGTCCATGACCACTATCACCACCGCTATTTAGGCTTACATCGTTCGGATTGTTCTCCCCCCTTTCAAATCTCCGCAAACTATGTTTTATGCTTTATTCAAACCAACCTCTTGCTTGTAACTCACGCACTTGAAGGGCGTCATGTCCATAGATCATGGTTGCGTTATACTTTTTCTGCAGTTCTTTTATGTAAGATAGATTTGCATAAAATTCATCGGTTGTTTTATTGATAGCCCCGCCCGGCGGCAATTCTTGTTCATAAGACTCTTTTCTGTAAACCGCATCAAATGGGAAAAGAAGATTTCCGCTTTTGGGCAGTGTTAACAACATGCCGATCGACCCTGGCGTATGACACTTCTGGGGAAACAGCAAAATGTCATCAGCAACCTTATATTCTTCCATGGCAATTGTGTTGTAATTAAATCCATAAAGATTTAGGAACAATGTTCCAATATACGGGCCTACTCTGCCTTCAGGACTGGACACTGCGATTTCGGTTGCGTGATCCAATTCGGCTTTCGAAATAATTACACCTTTTCTTCCTGCCTTTTTGTTTTGGAAATATTTCAGACCACCGCAGTGATCCATATGCAGATGAGAAATGATAATCAAGTCAATCTCATCGACCGTTAATCCTTTCGTGGCCAAAGCTTGGTCAAGCGTTACAAGCCGTGAAATCGGATAGATATCATTTTGGATTTTTGGATACGTATTTTTCCAATCGTTATCATTTCCGGTGTCGACAAGCACATAGCCAAGCTCAGGGTGGTCAATTAAAATCGCCGACATCGGCGAAATAACCCTTGTACCAGTCTCGTCTTTAACCAGTTCGTTTTTCTGTATTGTTTGCTCTCCCAGATCCAAAACAGTAATCTTCATGATGAATTTTCTCCTTAACTTTACAATTTAGATATAACGAATTACAGCAACGATGACCACAACAATTTCTGCAATGATTTATTGTTGCAAACTATATATAATCAATCCAATATCAGTTATACTCTCAGCTTTGGTGCACGGCTGTTAAAGAGCAATATCATTACCAATATCAATCCCTGCAAGAACGTTCTAATGCCCGTAGACAATCCTGCTGCAATCAATACACTGGTCAATAGGATAAGCACAATGGAACCAAGCGCCGCACCTAAGAGTGTGCCGGATCCGCCGGAAAGCTTTGCACCGCCGATCACAACTGCCGCAACAGACATGAGCGTATAGGAATCGCCCATCCTTAAATTGCTGCTTCCCACATATCCCACCATTATCACGCCGGCGAATGCAGCCATCATACCTGCGATCGTAAAAGCAATAATGACCGTTGAGTTAACGCGCAAACCGGTAAGTTTTGCCGCATTTCGGTTGCTTCCCAGCAAAAATACTGATTTACCGTATCTTGAATAAGAAAGAACGAGCTGGAAAATGACGATGATCACAACGGCAATGATGATGCATGTCCTCACTTGACCAAATAGCGGTTGCCCTACCGTTTTAAGTACTTCCGGCAAAGCCTTAGAAGGCAGACCTTTTGTAAACGCGAGCGTGAATCCGTCAACAACAGTTGCCATTACTAAGGTGATCGCAAGCGCCGGGATTTTGATGATCTGGACGCCGGTGCCGTTAATAAATCCAGCCAGTCCGCCGATCAGCACAACCATAAATATGGCCATCGGTAAGGCGGATGCTTGTCCCTGTGTATAAAACGGCATAAGCATCGCCGACATCGACATGATCGCTCCCACAGACAGGTCGATACCAAATTCGCCTACAAAGATGACCAGTGATTGACTGATCGCAACCAACGCCAAGATGCTGGCCTGCGCGAAAATATTAGAAACATTCCGGGCTGAAGCAAATCCCGGACTGAGTATTTGTCCTAGAACAAACAGGACAACAATGATGATGGCCGCCGGCAAATAAGATTTATACCGTTCGATCCCAGACGCTTTTTTCACAGGATTCGTATTACTTAAAATCGACTCGTTATTCGTAATCATTTAATCATTTGCTCCTTCATTCCGTAGTTGCTTCGCCCTGGTAGACGTTGTTCCTCTAAGAAGTACTGCAGCAACGATCATACCGACCAACAATATGATCCCTCGTATCATTCCCTGCTGGAAAGACGGCGTTCTTGCTGCAATAACGGTGTTGATCAGTAATCCGAAAAACAGCGACCCAAATACCGCCCCAAGGGCATTCCCTTTGCCGCCGGAAAGCGCCACGCCGCCGATGACACAAGAAGCAATGGCTGACATCGATAATGCCGTTCCCACATTGGGATCGCCGCCGCCCATATTTGCGGTAAGTCCAATGGCGCCGACGCCGCATACGAAACCCGCAAAAACATATGTGAAAAAGGTAACACTGTTTACACGCACACCCGATATGAAAGATTTTGGGGCGTCCAGTCCAACTGCAATTATTTTCGTTCCCAGCGGACTTCTATGAACGAGAAATGCTAACAATAACAATGCGATGATAATGAGCAACGCAATTGGAATTCCCGCGATCGTACCCATGTAAAAATTACGAAATCCGACCGGCATCGTCCCGCCCGGAAGTGGCAGGACCGTAAGTGCAAGCCCAGAAAATATAGAAAGCGACCCGAATGTCGCCAGCATCGGCGAAACTCTGAAAAATCCCACGACGGTCCCGTTCAATGCGCCGCAGGCCATTGAAATCAAAAGCGACACTACGACTGCAAGACCGAAATTCCATCCGTGTTCGACCAGTTGTGTAAAAATACAATTGATCAAAGCCACCATAGCCCCTAAAGACACATCGATACCGCCGCCCATGATGATGACAGCTGTCCCGATCGTTACACAACAAAGTGCAAAATTGGAAGTAAAGAACCCAACTACAAAACTGGACGTAAATCCACTCATTGCTCCATTGATAATAATAAAGGCGATAAGCAATACAAAAATTGGAAAGGCTGTATTTCTGACTATTTTCATCAAACTATTTCTCAATTTTCATCACTCCTTACAACGGGCATTGATGCATGCCCAATATTTTCTTCTGTGATTTCCGCGCCGCGCAGTACTTTTATGATCTTACCTTCATACATTACAATGACGCGTGATTTATTTGTCACCTTCGCCAAATTAACAAGCTCTGCATCATCGCTGGATACCATAAGGACTGCAGATCCCTGTTCCGCAAGTTCTTTGAAAATTTGATGTACCTCACTTCTTGCCTGAACATCGATCCCTTTCGTAGGGTCATCCGCCAGGACGATCTTTGGAAATACCGATGTCCACCTGCTGATAACGACTTTCTGTTGGTTACCGCCGCTGAGCGAAACGAGCTTATGTCCGGTATTGCCGTATACAACATGATATCTGTCTAATATTTCACCAACATTTTTTTGCCGTTTTTTTAGAATGATATCTCCGACTACGCGTAGGTTTTCCGAGATGGACTGTTCTTTGAACACACCTTCTTTTTCCCGGTCTCCCGAAATAAAGGCCATTCCCTTTTTCACGGCCTGCCGCGGGTTTCGTATCGTTGTCTTTTCCCCATCGATCGTCAGTGACATATGGCTTTCCAATCCGAATAACTGGCGAACAAGCGTTGACTGCCCATGGCCCTGAAGTCCTGCCACACCAACGATTTCGCCTTCGCCAATATCTATTCCCAGCGTGCTTTCGAACCCCGAAAGTTTCAAATCGGAAATTGATAGTATCGTTTTGCCTTGTGTTTCGGTCTGAGCATCCTGAAATCTTTTATCCGCATCTTCCTTTGTGATGGTCTTCCCTGTCATCAATGAAATCAACTCTTGTTCTGAAGCATTGGCAACTTCCATGTCTGCGACCACCGCACCGCTTCGCATAACTGTGACTGTCTCACAAATATCAAATATTTCCGGCAACCGATGCGAAATGAAAATGACAGAACATCCATTGTTCTTGACTTTTTCTATCGAGGCTTTTATGATTTCAACATCTTTTTTATAAAGTGCAGAAGTGATCTCGTCAATGATCAATAGACGAGGATCTTGAACAAGTGCCTTGGCGTATTCGATCATATATTTTTCATTGGGAGCAAGTTCATCGATTCTTTTATCGAGTAGGTGAAGAACATTTAGCTCACTCAGAATATCTTTCGCCACGCTCAGGATTTTTTTATTGTCAGTGATCAATCCCCCCTTGACAGGAATGGTACAAAAGGACAAATTCTGTGCAACCGACAAATTACTAAATAAACTGAGTTCCTGCGAAGTCATGATAATATGATGTTTTTTCGCTTCGTCAGGAGAACTGGGCATAAATTCGGCATCGAAAGCGGTAATGTTTCCGGAATCCGGTTTGACCGCACCTGCAATCACCTTAGCAAGAGTACTTTTTCCTGATCCGTTTCCGCCGAGAAGCGCCCTTACTTCTCCTTCTTTAATAGAAAACCCAACGTCTTTCAGTGCTACAACTGCACCAAACTGTTTGCTGATTCCCTTACATTCAAAATTCAAAAAGGTCACCTTTCCTCTCAGATCATTTTATAGTCTAACCTTGTAGCACCACCTAAAGGAGACAGGCTCCTTTAGGCGTGTGCTACATAAATACCCGTTAATCCGTTTTAGTCAAGCTGATTTAAGCGCCTTCTCTATATCTGTACTGTTACTATTATTTGAAGATCTGATCGAAAGGCAAATCATATCCAAGCACGTAACCATCCGGGATATCCTTGGTGCGCACCAGAGCTTCATCAAGCGTGATGAGTTCGCAGTTAGGATAATTCTCTTTCATCCAAGCCGCAAAGTCATTGGTCAGATCTTCGTTGTTCACAACTGCATACTGTATGTCTACCAAAACATGATTGACCATAGATGCATTTGTCGGGTTGGGGCTAAGGGCGCCATCCGCGATCTCTCTGCCCTGTAGCAGTCCTATCGTAAAATCTACACTCCATCCGCCAACGCTTGCGGGAGACGGCACACAGATATTTCTCAAATTGTCGCTGCCGATCTCATCCCAATGCTTAAAGAACGTTCCGTTCGCATCGCCAATGATGATCCCGGGTTCGATTCCAGCATTCGCATATGCCTGAAGCAGACCATTACCCATCCCATCCTGTGTGATAATGCCCTTTAATGAATCATATGTTGAAAGGAAATTGGATAGTGCGCTCTGCGCTTCTGCATCAGACCAATATCCGGGAGCCTCCGCCAATACATGGATGTTCGGATAATGAGAAAATACTTCTTCTTGAACTACATTTCTTACCGTATCAGACGGATTGCCGGGAACGCCTGAAATGTATACGGTATCCCCTTCTTCGTCCATAGCTCTCACAAACCAATTCGCGGTTATTTCATGCTGACCCGGATAATCAGTCCCAATGGAATATGTCCCATCATAGGCGGCCACATCGTTACAGATAACGACAAGAATCCCTTTATCCACGGCTGTCTTGATAACGGAAGCCAGTGCAGTCGCAGAATTAGGGTCAATGATGATTGCGTCACAACCCTGATTGATCAGCGCATTAATATGATTCTGCTGTTCTGTTACGTCGTCATTTGCATTTGTAATTTGATAATCAGCTACAACACCTTCATTCTTATATGCCTGCAGTCTTCTTTCTGCAGTGTCCATAAGATCCTGACGCCAAATATTTCCTACATAACCATTTGAAAAACCAATAACGAAACCTTCGCCCGATCCTTCTACTTTTGCGCCACTATCTGACGATGTCGACGGTGCAGTACCAGTGTCACCTTCTGAATACGCCGGGGGCTGACTCACGCATCCGGCTAGCGCCGCAATGACCATTACGCAAGATAAACACAATATTAAAACTTTCTTTTTCATTCTTTCCTCCTCGTACAAACCCAATGAATCAACATACGCCTCATAGCACTAACAATGCACAAGAATTCACAGCCAACACTACTTGGTAAGCTTGATTATAGGCGTACATACAAAAAATACATTGGCAAAATGAACATAAAAATTTGCAAATAAGATTGAAATATGAAGTCATAATGTGAAATTATTGTATAATCATGTCATTTCTATGGGAAAATTACACGATTTTGCTTCTATAACAACTTCGAAAACGAGCCGGTGTAATACCTTCACATTTCTTGAACATCTTCACAAAATGACCTGCGTCACTAAATCCCAGATCATCTGCAATTTGAGATATTTTCCGATCCGTCGTATTGAGCAGCGTTTTCGCCCACCCAATACGTTTATTTAATAAAAATGCAGAGAAATTCTCTCCTGTCTCCTTTAGGAAACGCTTGCTGAAATAACTGGGACTGATGTGGCATAAGGCCGCTAGGTCTTTCAGTTTGCACCTTTCTGACTTATGATCATTGATATAATCATAGGCAGGTTTTAGGATCCCTTCATCGATCTTGCTATCTTCTTTAACGATATCCGGAATCCTTATATTCATGACGGCATTACTTAAACCGACTTGAATGTTGTTTAGCCTTTCAGCGATATCATAAAAAGTTTCAAACGAATCGGTATCGAGATTTTTGACGATTTCCCGATCGCCGGAAAGCAATTTTATCAGTATGTCTCTTTTAATGGAATCTTCTACGATATAATTGCATAGATGGAATAGCATTGTTACGATCGTCGTGACACGTCCCAAACTCAGTTCAGGGAAATTCACGATCTGATCCGTAAATATATGTGATTGTTCTTCAAACAATTTTTGATTGGGTGGCGTGAATATTTTATCGAGCGAATCGATATCTTTTTGCTCGTTGAGAATGACCTGTCCCGCCAACACAGCACCGATATAGGTCCCGTCCACACTGATGGGTATGGCGGCATCTAGAATATTAAAATGGCAGAGATAAATATACGGTTCATTGATCCGCATAGACTCAAAGCCGCCAAGAGAATCGCAGCGTTCGCAATATTGATTTAGTTCGCGCTCGGCACGAACACGCTTACAAAATGATCGGCATCCACTATGCTGCGTGATCGGAACACCCTTATAATCGGCCGTGATAATGGCCATGCCGGTAACTTCCGAAAGGCTATCCTGCAATTTCTGCCATCGGCTTATATCGATAATATCGGATAATTTACGATTATAATTCATTGTTCAGTCTCAGGAATACGATTTGTGACCAAAACCAAAAAAGACGCTGGCCACGATAAATACCGCAACCCAACATCTCTGGCGATCACACTCGAAATTTCCCGGAGGTGGTTAGTTACCCCCCCCCCGATATTGGCAGAGAACGTTGAAAATTCAACGCTTTATAGCGTCCCCCTTGCCCGTATCCGGCTCTTTTTTCTGTACTGTCCGTCAAAATATCCTCTTTTCGCTTACGGGCGATCCTGTACCCTCATTCTTTATCTCATCGCTCCGATCAATTCCCTGATTCCTATCATATTGATCGCTCGTTTCATGTTGTAAATCATAAATGACAATGATAATTCTCCTGTGAAGTATTTCCCCCTATAAAGACCAGACGCATCCTAACGCGTTTCGTCCGGTTTGAATACAGATGTAAAGTCAACAATGCAATCATCCAAAACCTCGACGCGTACACGGTATTCGTCATCATCAAAAGACCGCACATACTGTCCGTTTTTCAGAACATATTTCTCAACCGTCGCTGTATCAGGATTGACAATCCAGTATTCTTTGACGCCGTATTTTTCATAGAGCCTGAATTTCGTTGTGCGATCGTGCCTATATGTCGACGATGACAAGATCTCGGCGATCAGATCGGGCGCGCCGACGCAGGCTTTGTCGTCAAGTTTGGATGGATCGCAAACGACCAAAATGTCAGGCTGAACAACAGTATCATCCTCTTCGTTTGCGTTCAAACGGACGTCGAACGGCGCGGCGTATACTTCGCAGCTTTTCCCCTCGAGATAATTCCCCAACTGCCGGAGAAGCAATCCGCTGATTTTCTGATGAATTCTGTTCGGTCCGGGCGACATCATATACGGCGCGCCCTCGACCAACTCATAACGCACATCGTCCGACCATGTCAAATAATCCGCGTAGGTAAAATATTCTTCTTTTGGTAACGGCATTTTGTATCCTTCAATTTTTTTCTGTATCCCTATATTCGGCTATAGTGTAACACAAAAACGGGAAGATCTATTTTTTCGCCAAAACCAGGGACCATTTCGTCTTGCAAGTACCCCGCCTGTTGAAACACTATAAGGCCTGATACATCTCCGAAGCGTCGTCTTTGCGCACTGACTCTTTAACTTCGAGTATGCGGGCACGAAAAACGGAGTTTCCAAAGCGCACCTCGATCTCATCGCCGACGCCTACTTCCGCGCCGGCTTTGACCAATCTCCCGTTGATTGATACACGTCCGAGGTCACAGGCTTCCTTGGCGACGGTTCGGCGCTTGATGATACGCGCCACTTTTAAATACTTATCAATTCTCATATGAATATAGTATACAGCTATTATGATTGAAATGCTCATTTTCGCAACCCGAGATATCCTAGTAAGGCTACTGTCGCGATCGCACCATACAAAACGGAGCGGCGATTACGCCGCTCCGTTTTGGAACAAATTCATTGCCGCTTATTTGTTGACAGCGTCCTTCAGAGCCTTGCCGGCTTTGAAAACAGCAGCCTTGGAAGCGGGAATATCCATCACTTCATCAGGCTTCCGAGGATTGCGGCCTTTGCGGGCCTTGCGCTCGCGAGTCTCGAATGTACCAAACCCGATAAGTTGCACTTTTTCGCCCTTGACGAGTGCACCTTCGATCGTCCCGATGACAGTGTTGACTGCACTCTCTGCCTGCTTCTTCGTCAGGTCTGACTTTTCAGCCACTACGGCGATTAATTCCTGTTTGTTCACGTAAAACCTCCTTGATACAATCCGGCCCTATGCCGTGCAAATTTAAATATACGATATTTTCCCACCTGCCCCCCTATAATGTCAAGACCCAAACAGCCAAAAATGTTTATTTTCCAAACTTTTTCGCTAATTTTCTATAAATCTTGTAAAATTTTTCCCCCTTCGGCAACAAGTTTAGCTCTTCCCCGCGAATGGAACGTGTCGCAAACAACAGAATCACATAGGCCACGATCCCAAGAAGAATGGCGCAGACGGCAGCCAGCTTGCCGCTGATCTGTATTTGCAGCACATGATATGCAATTGCCGCGATCGCACCCATCACCCCTGCGGAGATCGCCGGGCGTACAAAGGTAAGGGAGAAGTCAAAATGGATGCCCGTGTAGGTCACGACCGCACGGTAATTCAGAACCGTTGCGATCACATAGGCGAAAACCGTCCCGATCGCAGCGCCCCGGATATTGAAGATCGGAATACCCGTCAGCAAATAGGTGATGAGCAGCTTGCAGGCGGCGCCGATCGCGATGTTGACAAAAGGAATCATCTGTTTTCCGATTCCCTGCAGGACACTGGTCAGCGCGTCAATGGAAGACAGAAAGACGACGCCGATGGCAAAGATGAACAGAGCCGGTGCCGCGCCGACAGCATCCTCGGGCTTTCCCGGATAGAGCAGGAGCATGATCGGTTCCGACAGAATCATAAAACCGACCGTGCACGGCAGTCCGATGATAAGGGCGAGCCGGAATCCCAGCGTCACGTTCTGTTCCAGTGCATCCTTGTCCTTCTTCTTCCATGCGCGCACGATGGCCGGCACCATGCTGACCGCGATCGCCTGCGTCAGCACCTTCGGCAAATTGGTCAGCGGCTCCGCAAACCCGGTCAATTGTCCGTACATACTGCGTACGGCAACGGGGTCAAAACCCGCATACGAAAGACGCGCGGGTACGACCCACATGTCGATGTTGTACATGATCGGCATCACCGCCGCGCCGACCGTGATCGGCACCGCGATCCAGATGATCCTGCGAATGATCTCCCCCGCTTTGACGTTTCGCGCGGCGTCGCGCGTTGCCCGTGCTTCCTCCCGCCGCTTGCGGAAAGAAACAGATTTCTTGAATTTGGAATAAATCACGACCATGCAGATCAAGCCTCCCGCCGCGCCTGCTGTCGCACCGAACGTCCCGCCTGCCGCCGCATATTCGACGCCCAAACCGACAAAGAAAAAGGCGAGCAGCAGTCCGAAAACCACACGGAATATCTGCTCCACGATTTGAGACAGCGCCGTCGGCTTCATATCTTGCATCCCCTGGAAATAGCCGCGGAACGCCGCCATGATCGGAACGAAGATCAGGGCCGGCGCGATCCAGCGCATCGCGTAGACAGCACCTGACAATTCCGTCAGGCTGTTTGTGATCGGTCCCGCCAAAAAAAACAAGGCCGCAAAGAAACAGACGCCAAGCGAGCCCATCAGCAGCACGGCGATGCGAAAAACGCGGTGCGCCCCACCCGGATCCCCCTCTGTCATATGTTCCGCGACCAAACGGGAAACGGCGATGGGGATACCCGTCGTCGCGATGACGACAAGCAGCGTATAGACCGGATAAACCGCATTGTAGTAGCCCATGCCCTCGCCGCCGATCAAATTGGCAAGCGGGATACGGAAACAGAATCCGATAAACTTAATTACGATACCGGCGACCGAAAGAATCGCGGCGCCGTACATAAAGCTTGCCTGTCTCCTGTTGTCCTGCATCACCGGTTTTCCTCCGGCAGCGCACCGAGGATGCGCCGCTGCGCCCGCGTCACTTCAAAAATCGCGCGTTCGAGATCGACCGTTGGAAATTCGGCCGTGCCGTCCTCTCCCCTTTTGTACACCACTTTCCCGTCGCAGACCGTCAGCAGGATATCCCGCGAGGAACCCGCGTAGACCAAATTGTCCGCCAGTTCATAGACCGGGTTCAACGAGGGGGAAGCAAGATCTAATACGAGGAAATCCGCGCGCGCGCCCTGCTCAATTCGTCCGCAGTTTTCGCGCCCCTGCGCCAGTGCACCGGCCTGCGTTGCTGCATAAAGCGCTTGTTTCGCTGTGATCAATGTAGGGTCGCCATAGCGTACTTTGGCGGCGATCGAAAAGAGTTTGAGCTCTTCGAAAAAATTCAGGCTGTTGTTGCTGGCGGTCCCGTCCGTACCGAGCGCGACATTCACACCTTTGTCCAGAAAGAGCGGCATCGGCGCGATCCCGCTGGCCAGCTTCATATTGCTCGCCGGGCAGGACACCGCGGTAACGCCCTTTTCCGCAAAGATCTCCGCGTCGGCTTCCTCGGCCCAGACGCAATGCGCCGCAAGGCCTCCGAAGTCCCATACACCGGCTTTGGCCATCACCGCCGCAGGCGTCAATCCGCCATGACGCGCTTTACATTCTTCGTGTTCTTTCTTCGTTTCCGAAATATGCGTGTGAACCGGCGCTTCCGTCTCATGGGAAAGATCCGCGATCGCCTCCAGCAAAGCCGGCGTCGCCGTATATTCCGCATGCAGGGCAAGGTCAACGCGAATCCGGCCATTCTGCGTATCATGGTTGTCGTAATATAGTTTTTTGGATTCTAGATAGGGCCGATAACGCGACCTGTCCAAACTGCCGTCAAAATGCGAGATCCCGCGCGAAATATTCATCTTCGCGCCCGACTCTATCGCCGCCCGCAGGATGTCTTCACAAAAGAAATACTGCTCCGAGGAACTGACGATCCCGTGAGAAAAAGATTCCGCCATCGCGAGCAAGGCCGCATGATAGCAGTCCGCCCCGGTCAACTGATCTTCAAAAGGGAAAACTTTTTTTTCGAGCCAATCCTGCAGCACCATGTTTTCGCCATAGCCGCGCAGCAGCGTCATCGGAGAATGTGTATGCGCATTGTAGAAAGCCGGCATGATAAGGCGGGAAGATGTCACCCCGGGCACCGACCCGCTTGTCATTGCGGGCGCCCCGCTTGTCACCCTGGGCGCCGACCCGCAATCCATGCCGGCACAAGCCACAGCGGGCGACCCATCCGGCGGCTGATCTGACACATACGAAATGACGCCGCCTTCTGTCTCGACATATATTCCTTTCGATACTGAAAAGTCTGCGTTTAATACCGATACATTAGAAAATTTCATGCTAGCTTCTTTCGTTTTCCAGAAAAACCTCAACCTCAGAGATCAGTGCGTCCATCTCCTCCGGCCGGCCGATGCTGATGCGCAGGCGATCATTGACACGCGGCATATCGAAATAGCGCACGTAAATATCCTGACTTCGCAGGTACTCAAAAAGGGCCCGCGCCCTTTGAGGCGTGCCGCAGCCGGCAAAGATGAAATTGGTCTGAGATTTCGGCGCGTCAAAGCCGAGCGCCCTCAGTCGTTCCCCGGTCTCATCGCGCGTGCGTTTAATGCGCTCCGTGGTCATACGGAAATATTCTTCATCGGACGCCGCAGCCTCTCCCGCTACGATCGCCGCGCGGCCTACGGGATAGGAATTAAAGGAATCCTTCGCAGCCATCAGTGCGTGAATGATCTCCAGGCTTCCGATCGCGAATCCAATCCGAAGTCCTGCAAGCGAACGGGACTTCGAAAAAGTTCCCGTGACCAATAGATTCGCATATTTAGCCGTCAGCGGCACGGCGTCTTCTTCCGCAAAATCCGCATAGGCCGCATCCACGAGGACGATGCTGTCCTGATTGGCCTCAAGAATCTCCCGCAGGAAATCATTGCCCATACCGATGCTGGTGGGTGCGTTCGGATCGCAAAGAACAATGCCGCCGTTTGGCCGTTTATAGTCTTCCGCAGCCGGAAAAAAATTCTCATTCAAAGGAACGATCTCATAAGAAATTCCCAAAAAAGCGCACCAAACCGGATAAAAACTATAGGTCACATCCGCAAAAAGAATCGGCGCATCCGTACCGAAACATGTACGGAAAGCAAGCGCGAGCACTTCGTCAGATCCATTGCCCACAAAGACATTTTCCTTGGAAATCCCATAATGTGCCGCTAAGGCAACGCGAAGATTGCCACCATCCTGCTTCGGATATAGCCGCAAGGAATCCGTATCGAGATCACGGATTGCGCGGATGACGTTCGGGGACGGAGGATAAGGATTTTCGTTCGTATTGAGTTTGATCACCGGGCGGGTGGGCTGTTCGCCGCTCACATACGGTTCGCCTTCATACAGGCCTTTTTTCCAATCACCGCTCATTTCAACTCTCCCGTCTGATTGTGACTCTGCAAGCGCAATTTCAAATCATTCGTCATTCCGCGTAATTTGTCATTCTGCGCCGAAAGTGTAAAATCCATTGCTATAACAAAATATATTATCACAGGCTGATTGCTTTCAGCAAGCCGCAGACGTCGCGCAGGCGTTCTTCGTCCCCGCTTCCTTTCACCTCGAGGCGGAGTTTTGGCGTTCCTTTTCCGTCGACGGTCAGTCGGCCGGGCACAGCTTCCGAAGCGTTGAACACGCGCCGCAAAAAGTCCTCCGGCGGTGTGCGGTAGACCAGTACGGCCAGATTTCCCACAAGACTCACTTCGGCCATGTCGGCACGTTCGGCCAGATGTTTGAGAAGCGAGATGCAGACGAGATTGCGAACCGGTTCCGGTAACGGGCCAAATCGATCTTCCAGTTCAGAGAAAACCGATTCTGCCTGAGAATCCTCCGTCACAAAGGAAATGCGTTTATAAGCCTGCAATTTGACGACTTCATCTTCAATATAACTTCTCGGAATGACCGCCGGCACATCAGCTTCGATACGACATTCTTCCTCGGAGGACCGCGTCTCGGGCGCGCGTCCCGCCAGTCCGACTACCGCTTCCTCCATCAGCCGCACATAAAGCTCATAGCCAACAGCCGCCATATGACCATGCTGACTCGTCCCAAGCAGATTGCCGGCGCCTCGGATCTCAAGATCCTTCATCGCGATCTTGAACCCGCTGCCAAACTCCGTGAATTCGCGGATCGTGCGCAGTCTCTTCTCGGCCGTTTCGGTCAGCACCTTGTCCGGACGAACCATCAAATAGGCAAAAGCGATACGGTTGGTGCGTCCGACCCGCCCGCGCAGCTGATAGATCTGCGTCAGGCCAAGCCGGTCCGCGTCGAGAATGATCATCGTATTGACGTTGGGAATATCCAGTCCGGACTCGATGATCGTGGTGGACACGAGCACGTCGTAGTCGCCCTCATAGAACGCCAGCATATTTTCTTCGATCATACGCTCATCCATCTTCGCATGACAAATACCGATTCGGACGTCTGGAATCAAGCCCCGGATCGCTTCACTGACGCGTTCGATCCCGCTCACGCGGTTGTAGACCACGAAAACCTGCCCGCCCCGGTCGAGTTCCCGCAGGATGGCTTCGCGCATCACGTCCTGGCTTTCTTCGGTGACGTACGTGCGCACCGGAAAACGGTCTTCAGGCGGGTCTTCGATGAGTTCCATATCCTTGATTCCGAGCAGCGACATATTGAGCGTGCGCGGAATCGGTGTCGCCGTCAATGTCAATACATCGACGCCGGCCCGGATTGCACGGATTTTTTCTTTGTGACGCACACCGAATCGCTGCTCTTCATCGACCACCAACAGTCCGAGATCCTTGAATCCGACTTTGGGAGACAACAAGCTGTGCGTACCGATCACAATGTCGATACTACCGTCCCTCAGTCCGGCCACGATCTTTTTCTGCTGCGCAGGCGTCTGAAACCGCGACAGCGTTTCCACGCATACTGGGAAATCCGCAAAGCGTTCAGAAAAGGTTCGAAAATGCTGGGAGGCAAGGATGGTCGTGGGTACAAGGACTGCCGCCTGTTTGCTGTCCGATATGCATTTGAAAACCGCGCGTAGCGCGACCTCCGTCTTGCCATAGCCGACATCCCCGCAAATCAGACGATCCATCGGCCACGGATTTTCCATGTCCTGCCGTACCGCGTCGAAACAACGCACCTGATCAGGCGTCGGTTCATAGGGAAACCTGTCCTCAAAATCCTTTTGCCAAACCGTATCCGGCGAAAACGCATGTCCGGGCGCCAATTTTCGCTCGGCAGCCAAACGCAGCAGTTCACCGGCGTATTCTTCGATCTCGGCCTTCACATTTGCCTTTGTCTTCGACCAATCCGCCGTGCCGAGTTTGTTGATCTTTGGCCGTCGTTCGCCGCCACCAATGTATTTTTGTACCTGATCCATCTGATCGACCGGGATATAGAGCAAATCCGTGCCGGCATAGGCGATCATGAGATAATCTTTCTCACTTCCGTCCGCCTCGATCGTCCGGATCCCCTTGTAGACGCCGATGCCATGGTGTTCATGAACGACATAATCGCCCTTCTCAATATCCGAAAATGCGGTGATCTTCTCACCGCCTTTGATCGGCTTTCTTCGGCTTCGTTTGGCATTTTTGAAGATATCCCCATCCCACAGCCATACGCGTTTTTCTCCGGTCAGCTCAATGCCGCCGGTCAATTCCCCCTCCAGGAATGTAATTTTACCAGCGATGTCCTCTTCTTCCGCCAAGTCCCGCAAACGCGAGAGGCGATCCGAATCCGGACTGACGACCGACACCGTAAATCCCAGCCGCAGATAACGTTTGAGTTCCGCGAGGAACAGATCCAATTGTCCGTAAAAGACCGCCGTGCTTTTCGCATGGTATTCGATTCGTTCTGTTGTCATTCCCGCGAAGGCGGGAATCCCTGCGTCATCGCCTCCGTAAGGCGTAAAAAACTGCGGCGGCGTACGAAGGATCTGCTTTTCCCAGTCCGCCGTCCCGTGAAAGGCGGACCAGTCATCCGCCTCAGCCTCGCCGGATTCCAGCAGCGCTGTAAAATCGTCTAAAGCTTCTTTTTCCCGTAATTCGAGTGCTCCGGAGATCCGTGCCGGGTCTAGGCAGGCAAACACGCCGCCGGGCATGATCCAGTCGACCATGGTGAGTTTGTCGTCTTGTCCGTCAATCAACTCCGCAGGAGCGATATTCGGCACTTCTATGGGCGTACCGGTTGCCAACTGTGTTTCGGGATCAAAACTGCGGATCGTTTCGATCTCATCGCCAAAGAAATCGATTCTTATCGGAATATCCGTATTCATGGGGAAGACGTCTACGATATCGCCGCGCACGGAGAATTCGCCGGGGCTTTCCGTATACGGCATACGGCGGTATCCCGCTCCCGCAAGCCGTTCTTTGAGAGTTTTTGAACTAATATCCGACAAAACGATCTCTGCGCTGCGAAAATCCTCTTTCTTGCTTACCGGATGAAGGACCGCGGAAATCGGACAAATCACTACGGCCTTTTCCCCGCCCGATAAGGCGTCTAACGCCGCCAGCCTGACCGACTCAGCTTCTTTGCTTTTTGCATAGGTTTTTAGAAACGGCGGATCTTCCTCCGCGAGGCAGATGACCTTCCATTTCGAAGGGGCTAAAAAGAATGTCAGATTTTTGGCCAGCGCCTCGGCGGAGCCCTGCGTGGCGGTAACGGCGATCAGTTTCGCGGCTTCCCCTGCCTCCAGCGCCAGGCGTGCGAGAATTGGTACCGCCTGAAGGTCGGTCAGACCGGCGTGATGAACGGTACGCGGCGTCATTTCGCCTCCGTGGTTTCCGTGACTTCCGTGGTTTCTGCGGCCTCTTCTGTGACTTTTTCTGCGGCGGCTTCTTCGTCTGCTTTTTTGGGTTTCTTCTTTTCGTTGTATTGCTGCATCGCAGCGGTGATGCCGTCCGAGACAAAGACCCCCAGCGCGTCCGCGCAACGGTCAATCGCAACGCGCATGAGATCTCGTTGTTCCGGGGCAAAACCAGTCAGTACATAGTCCACTAGCGGGACATATCCGCGCTCTGCACCGATCCCGATGCGAAACCTCGGGAAATCATCTGTCTGCAGATATTCCAGGATCGAACGCATGCCGTTGTGTGTCCCCGCACTGCCCCGACTGCGAATACGGATCCGCCCCGTAGGGAGATCGATGTCATCATAGACGACCGCCAAATCTGAGTGCTCTATATTATAGTAGTCAAGAACGGCGCGAACGCTTCGGCCGGAGTCGTTCATAAAGGTTTGCGGCTTCACGAGCAGGACCTTTTTGCCGCCGATCAGTCCGTCGCCTACCAAGGCGTGGTGACGCGATTTCGTGACGGCGATGCCATGCTGTTCGGCGAGGCGATCGATCGTCAGAAAACCGACATTGTGCTTGGTGTTTGCATATTTTGCGCCGGGGTTCCCGAGGCCTGCGAGAACAATCATAAGGGAGATCGTCAGTCAAACATTTTGCTGACGGAGTTGTTGTTGTAAATATTCCCCATTGCCTCGGCAAACAGGGAGGCGACCGACAAGACTCTGATCTTGTCTGACAGCTTGTTTTCCGCGAGGGGAACCGTATTGAGCAGGATCAGTTCCTTGATCGAAGAATTTTCGATACGGGAGATCGCCGGCCCTGAAAGGACGCCGTGCGTCGCACAGGCATAGACGTCTTTCGCACCGAGTTCGGTCAGTTTGTTAGCGGCGTTCGTGATCGTGCCGGCTGTATCAATCATATCGTCGACGAGGATGCAATTTTTGCCCTCGATCTCACCGATCACATGCATGATCTCGCTCTCGTTGGCTTTTTGCCGGCGTTTATCAACGATGGCGATGGGTGCGTCGAGCGACTGGGCCATCGTGCGGGCACGCGTCACGGATCCGAGATCCGGCGAGACGACCACGAGGTTCTCAAGACGGATTTTTTGGAAAAATTTCGCCAAAACCGGCATGCCAAAAAGATGGTCTACCGGAATGTCAAAATAGCCTTGAATCTGCGCGGCATGAAGATCCATCGTAACAACGCGGTCCGCCCCTGCCGCGCTAATGAGATTGGCGACAAGTTTGGCCGTAATCGGGTCGCGCGCTTTGGCTTTGCGATCCTGCCGGGCGTATCCGTAATAGGGAATCACAGCATTGATGCGTCCCGCCGACGCACGTTTGAGCGCATCGATGAGAATCAGAAGTTCCATAAGATTGTTGTTGACGGGATCGCAAGTGGATTGGACGATGAAAATATCACGTCCCCGGACGGTTTCAGAAACATTAACGGAAATTTCTCCGTCAGAGAAAGTCGATACATCCGCTTTTCCGAGTGGTTTTCCCATGATTGAAGCAATTTCCTCCGCAAGCGCGACATGTGAATTGCCTGTGAAAATCTTGAAATCCAAGTAACTGCTGCTATCTTTCATGAATTTTCCCTTTCCATCTTTTCGAGACGATCTTTAAGCAATCCTCTTCTCTCTACCCAGCCTTCCTGTATCTGCTCCTTTGGTCTGGCCACGAGCAAAGCCCCGGCCGGTACCCTATGTGTTACCGTAGATCCGGCGGCCACATAGGATCCGT
This sequence comes from Clostridia bacterium, assembly GCA_025997195.1. Classification (GTDB taxonomy): domain Bacteria; phylum Bacillota; class Clostridia; order Peptostreptococcales; family Anaerovoracaceae; genus WRMW01. The sequence continues at coordinate 69,255 of BNUG01000001.1, forward strand.
CTTCGATCGTTACCGGAGAAATAATATTGGTATTACAGCCAATGAACGCACCGTCTCCGACCGTCGACCGGTGCTTGTCACGTCCGTCATAGTTGACAAAGACCACACCACAACCGATATTGATGCCCTTGCCCAAATCTGCGTCGCCAATATAGGACAGATGCGACACTTTTGTATCATCTCCGATCGTGCTGTTCTTGATCTCCACGAAATCACCGATTTTACAGCGTGCGCCGACAATGCTGCCGGGACGCATATAAGCAAAGGGACCGACCGCTGTATTCTCCCCGACTACGCTGTCTTTGATTACGGACTGATCGACATTGCATCCTTTGGCGATTCTGCTGTTTTCGATACGGCAGCTTTGCCCGATCACGCAATCCTCCCCGATTTCGGTTTGTCCGGTGAGGATGACGGACGGACCGATATAGGACCCTCTGCCAATGATGACATTTTCACCGATCAGAGCCATATCGAGATCAAAGAATACGACGCCATTTTCCGCATGCGATAGATTGACCGCGCGCCGTTTTCTCTTTTTTTCATCGTACTCATGCTCGAGGTCGCTCTTGATCAATGTACCCATATCCGCCCTACTACTCCGCGCCCAGAAAGGCCAGACGATCCGTCTCCAGGATCAGTTCACCGACTTTATAAATATCGCCTGCGCCCATCGTGATCACCAAATCACCGGGCCGGGCATTGGCAAGGACAAAATTTGCTATTTCCGCGAAATCCTCAAAAAACCAAACCTCATTTGTGGGGTCGTTCGCTTTCATCTCGTTCAGGATGGAACGAGAGCTGATATTGTGCGTGTTCTTTTCGCGCGCGGCATAGATCTCCGCCAGCACAACCTTGTCCGCTTCCGCCAGCGCTTCCGCAAAATCATCGTGAAGCGCCAGCGTTCGTGTATACGTATGCGGCTGGAAGAGAATCCACATCTGCCCATGCGGCAGATTTTTTGCGGCGTGTATCGTCGCCGTGATCTCCGCAGGATGGTGGGCATAGTCGTCCACGATCTTCACACCCGCCGTTGTGAGTCCCTGAATATCAAAACGCCGCTGTGTACCCGTAAAGGATTCAAGCGTAGCGATGATGATGCGGAGATCGATCCCCATGGTGATCGTACAAGCAGCTGCCGCCAAAGCGTTCGCGATATTGTGTTCACCCGGTACTTTCAAGGCAATCCGGCAAAGTGGCTCCCCGTCCACGCGGATCGAAAAGGAGGGATATCCCTCCGCGCCGAACCGGATGTCCTCGGCCAGGTAATTGCAGTTTTCGTGGAACCCAAACGTAATGCAGCGTTTTTTCAGGTTATGCAGGATGGAACCGACAAACGGGTTGGCGTCAAACGCGAAAACCGCGCCGTCATCGGAGACGCTGTTGGCAAAACGGTCAAAACTGCGCACGATATGGTCGATGTCCTTAAAATAATCGAGATGGTCGCTGTCGATGTTCAGGATGACCGCATATTTTGGCTTCAGCGAGAGAAAACTATCCATATACTCGCATGCCTCTGTAATGAAGTAATCCCTTTTCCCGACGCTGACGTTGCCGTCGATCTCCGTAAGGTTGCCCCCCACCAGGATGGTTGGGTCTTTACCGGCATCTTTTAGAATCAGAGAAATCATCGAGGTGCAGGTCGTCTTCCCGTGCGCACCGGCCACCGCGATGCTGTTGTCCGTGTCCTCCATGAGTTCGCCAAGTAGCTGTGCCCGGGTTACGATCGGCACGCCTTTGTCCCTGGCGGCTTTGAGCTCGGGATTCTCCATTGGTACCGCTGCCGAATAGACGACAAGGTCGGCCTGGCCGATATTCTTGGCACGATGACCCAAAAAAACCTTAGCCCCTCGTTCGATGAGGCGATCCGTGATCTCACTTTCTTTGGAATCCGATCCGGATACCACAATACCCCTGCTAAGCAGGATTTCCGCAATTGCGGAGAGTCCGATGCCTCCGATGCCTACACAATGTATCTGGTGAACGTTTGATAGCTCCATGTCAGGCTAATTGTACCACGAGAAACCTAAGAATAACAAGCTTGTAAAAGTCTCAAACACCACTTGGAGTGGTAGTGGTGACTTCATTTTTCGTCGCCAGGTCCCGGTTCCGTCCGAACGATTCCGGCGCCAAGTCCTGCGAGTTTTCCGACAAAATCCTCATAGCCCCGATCAATATGAAAGATATCGGAAACGACCGTTGTGCCTTCCGCGACCAGCCCGGCAAGTACAAGTGCCGCGCCCGCGCGCAAATCCGTCGCGCGTACATGCGCGCCTGTTAGTTTCGCGCCACCCTTTATCGCGGCACGTCGACCATCTTCCGTGATTTCGGCATGCATCAGATTAAGCTCGCGAATATGCATAAACCGGTTTTCAAAGACCGTCTCAATCACCGTGCTGCGCCCGGGTACCGTCGCCAAAAAGGCCATGAATTGGGGCTGCACGTCCGTAGGAAAGCCGGGGTAAGGCAGAGTCTTGATGTTTGTCGCTCGAAAATCATTCTTCGAGGCGTCCACGCGCAGACCGCTATAGTCTTCCTCAATCCGCACCCCGCACTCCTTGAGTTTAGCGATGACAGGCACAACGTGATTTGGGAGCATGTTTTCGATCAGGACGTCACCGCGCGTGATCGCGGCAGCCAACATAAAGGTCGCGGCCTCGATACGATCCGGAATGACACTATGTTCGGCGCCATGAAGCCGGCTCACACCTTCGATACGGATATTGTCAGTTCCGGCGCCGCGGATATGCGCACCCATACGGTTCAAAAAATTCGCCAAGTCAACGATCTCCGGTTCCTGAGCCGGGTTTTCGATCACAGTCGTTCCCTCCGCAAGCGCGGCGGCCATCATAATATTTTCTGTCGCGCCGACGCTTGCAAAATCCAAATAGACCTCGGCGCCAATCAGCCGGCTAGCACTCGCTGAGACCAGAACATCTCCCGATTCATCTTTGTCGCAGTGAATCTCGGCACCGAGTGCGGAAAAGCCCTTGAGATGAAGATCGATCGGCCGTTCTCCGATCGCACATCCGCCGGGAAGCGGAATACCCGCTTGTCCCGTCCGTGCAAGCAGCGGCCCCATGGCGACGATCGAAGCGCGCATCGCCTTCACGAGATCCCACTCTGCGACAGTTGTCCTGATCGTTCCTGCGCGCACTTCAATACGAGACGCCGCGGGCTCCGCCTTTACTTCAGCACCAAAGAACCGAAGCAGGCTGCACATCACATCCACATCTTTCAGATTGGGTACACCGTCCAGAACGCAAGTTTCGTCTGTCAAGAGCGTAGCAGCCAGCAAAGGCAAGACCGCGTTTTTCGATCCGCTGACCTCCACGCGTCCCCTGAGGGCATTGCGGTTGTTCACTAATATTCTTGGCAAAATCTTCTCCTATTGCACACACGTGCTTTTCTCTTTCTATTGTAAACTCTTCCCCCCCCGAACCACAACCACGATCGCGTCTTTCCGGTGAATCGTAAAACAGCCGTAACATAAGGCCGCGTGTGTCAACCCCGAGGAATGACAGACGATTCCGAAACCGCTTGCATTTTTTGGCAATGCGAATATAATAAACTTATTCATTATTTTGTAGGAAGCGGAGGGCCTGTAACTATGGACGCTACGATTACGATTCCCGTGAAAGATTTGTTTGTTGGTCTGCTCATCCTTGCGATTATTGTACTGATCGTCTTTGCGATCGTGGCAGTATACCATCTGATCATCACACTAAAGAAGGCCGAGAAAGTTCTGGGTGACTTTGAAGTTGTTTCTGCGGTCGCATCAAAGCGAACAAAACAGCTTGACGACGCCATTGAAAAATCAAGCAAAAAAATCAAAGCCGGCGGAAGTGTCGGATCTACCCTTACCAGCGCAATTCCTATTATCATCAGTGCGATCACCGCGATCGCAAAGTATGCGACAAACAAAAAAAGCGATACGGACAAAGCCAAATAGTTTCAAATTCGTTAAGTTTAAAAAATATATCTTTACAACATTGTAAATTCATGGCATAATCTATCGTGTTCAAACAAAAGACTTATGTAAACTTTTAGGGATGAGGAGAAATATAATGAAAGCAACAGGAATCGTTCGTAAAGTCGATGAGCTCGGAAGAATTGTACTTCCCATGGAACTTCGTCGCACACTCGGCATCAACAAAGAAGATGCGATTGAGATTTTTGTGGACAGCGACATGATCGTTCTGCGCAAATATGAGCCGGCCTGCATCTTTTGCGGCAGTGCCGTTGAAGTCACAAATATCCACGGCAAAAACATCTGCCGCGCTTGTCTGGACGAACTAAAGACGCTGTAAAGCAATCAAATCAAAACGCGGCGGCCTCGAATCATGGATTCGGGGCCATTGTTTTGCCGCGGCGCTGGCCGCTTTTTCCGCCGCCACCGCCGCCACTCGTCTTCGGGCGGCACCGCACCTCTGTTTTTTCATAATCAAAAATATCATTCCCCAATCGCTCAGGGGCATCTTTTGTGCGGGCTTCCTCGATATACTTCACCTTGACCCTGCCTTTAAAAATGCTGGACTCAATGACGCGTGCCGCACCCATCGGGGCGTCGACGACTTCGCCTTGATCGGGCAAGTCTTTCTTGAGTTCCAGATAGACGTCATTTTCATATTTCAGGCAGCACATCAACCGGCCGCAGCAGCCTGAGATCTTGCCGGGGTTCAGCGAGAGGTTTTGCACCTTGGCCATTTTGATAGACACCGGCTCGAAATCCTCCAGCCAACTCTTGCAGCAAAGTTCCCGACCACAGGAGCCAAACCCACCCAGCAAACGCGCCTCATCACGCACGCCAACCTGCCGGAGTTCGATGCGCATGCGAAAATAGCCTGCCAGATCTTTCACAAGATCCCGGAAATCCACGCGCTTATCCGCGGTGAAGTAGAAAACGAGTTTTCCGCCGTCGAAAGTATACTCGGCATCGATGAGTTTCATCTCCAGCCCAAACTGAAGAATTCGCTCTTTGCAGACGCGGATCGCTTCTTTACGTTTTTCGAAATTTCCCCGCTCAGATTCTAAATCTTCTTTCGTTGCCTTGCGCATCACCGTTTTCAGGTTTCTGCCGAGTTCATTCCCTTCCATATCGAAAATGTCACCGCGAACCTTTCCGACTTCAAGCCCGCGGATGGTTTCCACCACAATGTCGTCTCCGCTGACCAATTCCAGATCTCCCGGATCAAAAAAATAATGTTTTTGCGCTGTTCTGAATTTGACCGCGACTGCTTTACACATTCTCAGTTCCTCCTATTCTCACTCATGCTGAGAGCCATTCCCCTGAGCACGTATTTCACGCGATAGCCCGTCAGGGTTTCCCGGGCAGCCTTTTCAGCAAGCCTTACGCCGCTCTGTATCAGCGCCGCGTACTCCTCTGATATTCTAGCTGCCGTCTCCGCCATCTTTTCGCTATAGACGAGTTCAGATGCGAACCGGCCTACCGCAAGATCCCTTAGAAACAATTTAAATGTATGCAAAAATGCCAAAGCTTCTTCGCGCGATTCTTCATATTTGCCAAGCAGAAGATTGGCCTCCGCCAGGGTTCCTTTGCCGTAAATAAGGATACGCGCAAGCTGCTTGGCATCTTCGTTGACACCTGCGCGTTCCGTCTCTTCATATCCCAACCATTTGCGTACGCAACGCGACCGGACGGTCGGAAGCAGTCCTTCAGAATTCGCCGTAAGGATCGCAATGACATAGCCCTCCGGCGGCTCTTCCAGCAGCTTCAGCAATTTGTTTTGCGCAGACTCGTTCATGCGCTCCCCATCGATGATGATGGCCGCCTTTGCGATCGAAGCAAAAGGCTTGCGGCTGAACGCCTGTGTGAGATCCTCAATTTGCTTGACGACGATTGCCGCCTTGCCTTCTTCCGGTTCGACCGTCACAAGATCCTCAAAAGTCCCTTCCGCGAGTTTACGAGACGCTGCCTCGTCCCGCACAAAATGCGACTGAAACAACGTGGTCGCCGCGCCTGCACGCGCTTCGCGCGTACCGCCCTCTATGATCACCGCATGAAAAGCCCCACTCATGATACGAGCTCTGTCGCTGACAGAACGGCTGCCAGTACCCGCGCATGAACCGCCTCCGCGGATCCGGCCGCATCTACGACGCGGATACGCGCCTCTTGCTCCGCCAACGCCAGATAAGATTCCCTTACCGCTCGGTGGTAATCCTCTCCCCGAGACTCAATGCGGTCAAGGCTTCCGTCCGGACCCTGTGCTCTGCCCAGCGCCTCCGCGGGATCCAGGTCAAGCAAGATGGTCACATCGGGTTCCATGCCGACTGTCGCGAATCCATTCACGACACGTACCGCTTCTTCCTGCCCGGCCAGGAGATCCATCATTTCCTTCGCCATTCCCTGGTAAACGATACTCGAGTCGACCCAGCGGTCACAAACGACAAGTTTCCCATCGTTCCGTGCCGGCAGGATGAGTTCGCGCGCCAATTGCGCCCGCGCGGCGGCATAGAGCAACACCTCTGTCATGTCCGCCATTTCCCCGCAAGCGGGATCCAGCAGGATTTGCCGGATTCGTTCACTGATCGCCGTACCACCGGGCTCACGCGTAAAGATATACTCGATACCCTCTCTCTGCAAATACTCCAAAAATAACGCGATTTGCGTTGATTTGCCGGTGCCGTCACCGCCTTCAAATGTGATGAATTTTCCGCCTGGCACTCAGCGCCTCCTTCTGTCTTGCGTATCCGGATCGGGTTCAATATCAGGTTCTGTACGCCTTTGGCGCTTCCCGTCCTTGTGGCCGGAACCACTCTTCTTTTGTCCCGCAAGCGCATGATCGATGAGCGAGCCGACAAAGCGAACTCCGAAATATACGATCGGGATACACAGGATCACGACGAGGATCAATCTGAGTTCGTATAGGCTCAGGTTCATTATGCTCCAATGTCCTCCGCCAAATACGCTTCCTAAAACTCCAGCTTATCTTCGATATACGCGCGCAAATCCGCGATCGGAAGCCGAACCTGCTCCATCGTATCCCGATCGCGCACTGTCACCGTATCGTCTTCCTGGGTATCAAAATCCACTGTGACGCAATACGGCGTACCGATCTCATCTTCGCGGCGGTAGCGTTTTCCGATGCTGCCCGTTACGTCGTAATCGACCATAAAGTGCTTCGATAAGGAAGCATACACCTCGTTTGCTTTGTCCGTTAGTTTCTTTGACAGCGGAAGAACCGCCGCTTTGAAAGGTGCAAGCGCGGGATGAAACCGCAATACTGTACGCACATCCTCCTCCCCCTTCTCGCCGCCTGCGAGGGTCTCCTCATCATAGGCGTCCGCCAGGAAGGCCAGCAGGATGCGATCCGCGCCGAGTGAAGGCTCGATACAGTATGGAATGTATTTTTCATTTGTCTCCGGATCGCGGTAGGATAGGTCTTCGCCCGAATGATCCATATGGCTTCGCAGATCAAAATCCGTCCGATCCGCGACGCCCCACAGTTCGCCCCAACCAAAGGGGAAGCGGAATTCGATGTCCGTCGTCGCGTTGCTGTAATGCGCCAACTCCGCGGGATCGTGATCCCGCAGCCGGATACTCTCTTCGCGAAGTCCCAGCGCCAACAGAAAATCTTTGCAGTAATTTTTCCAATAATCAAACCATTCCAGATCTTCGCCCGGTTTGCAGAAAAACTCCAGTTCCATCTGCTCGAACTCGCGTGTCCGGAAGATGAAATTTCCCGGCGTGATCTCATTGCGAAATGATTTCCCGATCTGCGCGATGCCAAACGGGATTTTCCGGCGGCTCGTGCGCTGTACATTGCGGAATTCCGTAAAAATGCCCTGTGCCGTCTCCGGCCTCAAAAATACCTCAGTCGCGCTATCGTCCGTCACACCCGTATGTGTACGGAACATCAGGTTGAATTTGCGGATACCCGTGAAATCGCTCTTTCCGCACGAGGGGCATTTCACCCCATTGTCTTTGATGTAAGCGTCCATTTCATCGTTTGTCCACGCATCGATCGGCTTTTCCGGAATCTGTTCTTTGTCTTCCAAATCCGCCTCGATCAGCTGGTCTGCACGGAAACGCTCTTTGCAGCTGCGGCAGTCCATGAGCGGATCCGAAAATCCGCCAACATGCCCCGATGCCACCCAGACTTCGCGGTTCATGATGATCGCCGAGTCGAGCCCCACATTATAGGGACTCTCCTGCACGAATTTGCGCCACCAGGCGCGCTTGATATTGTTCTTCAGTTCCACGCCCAGCGGACCGTAGTCCCAACTGTTCGCCAGCCCCCCGTAAATCTCGGAGCCGGGATAAATGAAACCCCGGCTCTTGCAAAGCGCTGTAATTTTCTCCATGGTAGCCGGCCGCCCGGCCACCGGTTCTTTCTCTTTACTCATACGTCCTCTCCTACGCTTCGTCGTCCGATGGATTGATCGTATCTTTGATATCGGCCGCCGCTCCCGTAACAATGTCCTTGATGTCTTCGATATCCGAAGCTGCCTTGTCCTTCGTATCTGATACTTTGTTTGCCGCATCCCTGACCTTTGTGCGAACGGCAGTGGCCGCCTCCGCGCCCTTATCCTTGACGGTATCCGCGGCATCCCCGACCTTATCTTTGACGGTATCCACGGCGTCTCCAACCTTACTAGACAAATCGACCACGGTTCCGTCGTCTTTGATCAGCACAATGGTATGCTTCGAACCGAGCGCGACAATAGATCCGATGACCGTCAGCCACGGTGCTAAGACCGTACCGATGACGCCTACCGTTACGGGAAGATTGAGAACCGTCTCTTCCTCCTTCTTGATCACGATCCGCGATACATTGCCCTTGCGAACCAATTCCTTGATCTGCGCAACGACTTTCGCAGCCTGATCGGATACCTTCACGCCGACTTTGGCGTTGATCTCGTCTTCGATGGCGATGATCGCATCAACCACATTGCCGTCAGCCGCTTCCAGCGCTTCTTTGGCTTCGCGATAGCTGACACCGGTTCTGTCTTTTACTAATTCGATCTGTTCCAATGTGATCTCCATGACGTTCTCCTTTCGTCCCGCGCACAGCGCCGGGTCAGTCCAACAGACGCTCACTTTTGAGAACCCCCAAATCGAGGTGCTCGCGGGCAAACTCCTTTAGCATCCGAAATACCGCTCTTTCCGTTCCTGGTTTCAAGGTCAGGTTTCCCATCCCTTCCAGCGAGCTTTCACCAATAAATGCCACCACTTGCAATATATCATCATTCATGCTGATTGGCAACTCGCTGTCACGCAACAAATCACGATTCGCCGCAGATAATGCACTGCTCTCGAGCATATCCCGATCAGGAAAGATGCCAAGTTCTTGCAGCACCTTGATCATATAGGCGATCGTAAGCAGTCGAAAATCTGTACGGCGGCGACAGAGCATCGCGAGGTATTCCCGCAGCAAATCGAAAATTGTCTTTGCCCGGACGCCCGGCGGCAACACCTTGTTTGTAAACTCCAATATGAAAGATGCTTCCGCAAACCGCTGTTCATCTTCGCCCAGCGCAAAATGCGCATCGATCGTCTCGGCCCCGGTGATCGTGCGAAACGGCTCCGTATCCGCCGTCCCTCCGCCCCGCTCGTTCACCGTATACCGTCCATACACAAAAGGCCGGATCGCCAGCGCCCCGCCACCCTTTCCGCGTTCCGAAATACGCGTGCCAAAATCCGTAAGTCCGGCCTCCCGCGTAAAAATATGCACCATGCGCAAGCTGCCGGTAGCCTTGATCTGCCGTATCACAATTCCCGTATACTCAGCAATCATGCCGCTCCATCAACGATCCGTATCAACGTATCCGAGCGCAGTCAGATCCCGCAAACTGTCACGCCAGTTCTCACGTACTTTCACCCACAATTCCAAAAACACGCGTGCGCCGAACAGCGCCTCCATATCCTCGCGGGCGCTCTTGCCGATGCCCTTGAGCGTATGACCGTTTTTGCCGATCACGATTCCCTTGTGTGACTTCTTTTCCGTGTAGATCACAGCCGAGATCTTCGTAATATTCGGTTTTTCTTCATAAGATTCAATTTCAACCGCGATTCCATGCGGCACTTCCTCATTCAGATAATGCAGCGCTTTTTCGCGCACGATCTCGCAAGCCATGACGCGCTCGGGCTGGTCTGTGACCATTCCTCCCGGAAAATACTGCGGTCCCTCTTCGGCATAAGTTTTCAGCGTATTCACCAAAAGTTCTGTATTTTCACCTTTCAGTGCGGAAATCCCGAAAATCTCCCGAAACATCCCCGTCTGTTCATACTCCTCAAAAATAGCGCGATAAACATCCGGACTCATCGTATCCATCTTATTGATGGCCAGTACCTTCGGTGTATCCACTGCTTCCAGGCGTTCCATGATGAAATGGTCACCGCCCTTTGCCCCTAGTTTTTCATCGACAACATACAGTATTATGTCAACGTCACCAAATGTAGTCAGCGCCTGGTCGGTCATGTAAGCGCCAAGCTTGTTCCGGGGCCGCGCGATCCCCGGCGTATCAATAAAAACCAGCTGTACGCCATCGTCCCGCTCAGTACCCGGCTCCGTATACACCCCGCGGATCCGGTTGCGCGTCGTCTGCGGCTTCGCGCTGGTGATCGCCACTTTCTCCCCGATGATCACATTCAAAAGCGTCGATTTCCCAACGTTCGGCCTCCCAATAATACTGACAAATCCTGACTTCATCATTCGCTCCCTTCACCAATTATCCTTTCTTTCCATTTCGATCAATCCCTATCTTTTGCATGACGTCTTCCTCCGCAGCGCGCATTTCTGCGCGTCCTTTCATCCCGTTGTCATTCGCCGACTGAATCGGCGAATCCACGTGGTCGTATCCGAACAAATGCAGCATACTGTGTACAAATAAGTAAACAAACTCCCGTCGTTCACTGTGCCCGTATTCAGCAGCCTGCCGTCTTGCCGCCGCAGGGCAAATCACGACATCACCCAACGAGAGAACCTGTCTATTTTCACCCGGTTCAGTAGCGGATCGTACCTTGCGGATTTCCGCGGCGCTTTCATACATCGGGAAGGACAATACATCCGTCACCGCGTCTTTCTCGCGATACCGTGCGTTCAGCGCCCGGATACCCTCTTCTGTTTCGAAGGTGATACTGATTTCAAAAGCCTGCGGGTCCATGCCTTCCCGCACACAAACCAATGCCGCGGCTTTGGCAAAATCGTCTTGTAAGCCCGAGATCCCGACGTCAAAAACGCCGTCTTCACTGAATATGAGATCGATTCCCCCCGCCTTACCGTTTGTCATGGACGTCTTTGCGGTCACCTTGGTTTTCCCAGCGTTCGTAGGCGCCGATGATCTTCCGCACCAAGCTATGCCGCACCACATCCGCCTCGCGCAGGCGGCAAAACGCGATCTCCGGCACATCCTTCAGCACGCGCTCCGCATGTAATAGTCCGGATGCCTTCCCGTCCGGCAAATCGATTTGCGTCACATCCCCCGTAACCACCACATGGGACCCAAAGCCCATACGTGTCAAAAACATCTTCATTTGTTCCCGCGTCGTATTCTGCGCTTCATCCAAGATAATAAAGGCGCCGTCCAGCGTCCTGCCGCGCATATAGGCCAAGGGAACGACCTCGATGACCTCTTTCTCCTTGAGACGCAGCGCTGCGTCGCGGCCCATGATGTCGTAAAGCGCATCATAGAGCGGTCTGAGATAGGGGTCGACTTTTTCCTGCAGATCGCCGGGCAGGAAGCCCAAGCGTTCTCCTGCCTCAACCGCAGGTCTTGCCAGAATGATCTTTTCTACATTGCGTGCTTTGAATTCGGAAACAGCCATCGCGACGGCCAGATAGGTCTTGCCCGTACCGGCCGGGCCGATCGAGAATACGATGTCGTGATTTCGAATCGCTTCGACATAGGCCGTCTGGCCCAACGTCTTTGCCTTGACCGGTCGACCGCGATGCGTAAACGCAACCACGTCATTGCCCGGCCCGCCCGAACGAAAAGAACCGCCCTCTTCGGCCAAATGAATCACATAATCAATTTTTTGATCGTCCAGGGTCTCCCCGCTTTCGAGGATCCAAAGCGCGTCTTCCACCACACCGGCGGCCTTCAGTGCGAGTTCACCCGCTACAACGAGTTCATCGCGCCGCAATACGAGTTCGACGCCAAACGCTTTTTCTATTTTTCGAAGGAAACTGTCGTGCGTACCAAAGACCTGACCTGTATCGGTCGTGTCCGAAAGGGTGATTCGGATGATTTCTTTGACATCGTTGTCCACGGAAGTATTATAACCTATTTCCGCAAAGCAAAGGCCGATTCCAAAATATTATTATTGATTTTGTGAATATTTTTATTTCAAAAGCGCGGTTCACTCCGATATTTCAAAAACAGGTTTCGTACCGTCACAAAAGGTGACAGGCGGCAACGTATCCGCATAGCGTAAAAGAATTCGTTCGAGGCTGCCGACATTGCGTTTCTCTCCCGGAATCGCCGGTGGGAAATGCGTCAGGAAGAGGCGCTTCGGTTTCAAGATTTTTATAATAAACTCCCGTCCATGTGACCGCGAAACTTCGGGGTAATTGAGGAACGCGGCATCGATCTGCTTCTCCATCTCGGGGTTTGCCTTTTTAAAGTTTAGGACGGCTTCCCGAAGACCCGAATCCCCGGTCCGTGTGTCGCCTGCAATAAACACGGTTGCAGCCGGAAACTCCAAGAAATAGGCATACGATTCTATCTGATAATAGGAGCCGCCGTCGTGTACCGTTTGAATCGCCGTGAGAATCATATCGCCGAATACGTGCTTTTCAACCGGTTCCCGCAATTCGATCTTGCGGCAGGCGAAAGACGCGATCCGGTCTTTGTATCTTGAAGTCGCTGGCAGAACGACGGGGATGGATTTGTCCACAATGCGTTCGATCACATTCAGATTGCCATGGTCGGGGTGCAGATGCGTGAACAAATAGGCTTTGACGTCATCAAACGGCGGCGCACCCGAAAGCATGGCGGCCGTCGTTTCTTTCGGAGCGAACGCGATGCGGGGCAATTTGCGGTCCGGGGTATCTTTCAACACTTCGCTCGGGACGAATTCATAGAGAGCGTCAACTAAGAAACTCCCGCGCTTACTCTCGCGTTCACTTTCACAGCCGTCTGCGCAGGAAATCAACAACCCTGCATTCGCGATGGGCCGCACACGAATCAAGTTTTGACTCCCCATCTAAAATTCCGGCAGCGCGATCCGTTCGCCGCCCCGCAGCGCGGATTCATGACCAAGGATACCTGCTGCTGTAATATTGGCACTCATGGATGCATCGAGCAACGGTGCTTCACCGCTGACGATGGATTTCACAAAAGCCTGCACAAGGTGCGGATGGGAACCGCCATGACCGGCTCCTTGAAGGAAACTCACATTGTCCTTGTTCAGGATGACTTCCTTCTTCGTAAAAGGCTTCAGAGGCGCAATCAACAGGTCATCCGTATCGGGCGCAAAAACGCGTCTTGCCTCTTCGCCGCCTTCAAACAACGCGGCGCCCTCTTCCGCGATTTGTTCCCATTCATAGGCCATCTTCGTGCCGTAGACATCGAAACTCTCGCGATATTGCCGCACGGTTTCATACAAAGAACGCGTCGCTTCGGCAGCAACATCCGAATCTTTCATGCGCAGTGTGACCGTCTCAACAGGAAATGGGGAACCGTAACGGCGCGCAAGGTCTTCTGACAATGTGCCGGAGCCGTGTCCGATCACATAGTCGGATTTCCATCCTCCGATGACGAGCAAAGGCGAGATCGCATGCGTCCCATACCAAAACGGAGGGAAGCCGAGCCAATACTCCGGCCAGCCCTCGAGGCCCATGTTTTGCATATGCGAACCACGCACAAATTGAATCTTGCCAAGCTGCCCGCTCTCAGCCAGGTTTTTCACGTAGAGAAATTCGCGCGTATAGACCGCCGTTTCCATCATCATATAAACGAGTCCGCTCTCCTTTTGCAGTGCACAAATCTCTTTGAGTTCTTCGATCGAGAGCCCCATAGGCACCGTGCAAGCCACATGTTTGCCGGCCCGAAGTGCCCGGATCGTATAATCTGCATGAGACGAGATCGGGGTCACGATATGTACGGCGTCGATCTCATCCGAAGCCAGTACATCCGCAAAATCCGTAAAACGCAGTGCCTCGGGAATGTCAAGCGCGTCACCATCCTCTTTGAGCGCTGCCGCATCACGCCGACAGATCGCCACGCCGTCTGCGTCCGGGTGATGCTGATACAGCTTCACAAACTCCTTACCGAAATTCATTCCGACGACCGCCACATTCAGTCTGGACATACGGTGCCTCCTTTTCTATCGAACGGTAACCCTTACGAGTACTATCTTCGGTTATTCTGCGCCGTGCGTCAAGAATTTCCGCGTATCTTCTGCTATAATAATCTCATATGATTTATATAAATACAAATTCAGATAAAGCGTCCTTTGCCTTTGCAACCGAGGAATTTGTGATGCGGGATATGAAACCGCAGGAACCGGTTTTCCTGCTCTGGTCGACGCGCCCTACCGTGATGATCGGCGCCAATCAGGTGGTCGATCTCGAAATCGACCGGGCAAAAGCGGAGGCAGCCGGCGTGGATATTGTGCGGCGGTCGAGTGGCGGCGGCACGATCTATACCGACCCGGGTACGCTGCTCTATACGATCATTCTCCCGCATGATGACCAAGGGGATATGAAAGAGGTGGTTCGGGATTATCTTGCCGAACCGGTCATATCGGCCATCGGCACCCTAGGCGCCCACGCAGTACTGGAAGGCAGAAACGACATCCTGATCGCAGGGAAGAAGATCTCCGGGATTGCGCAGTTCATCAAATACGAGTATCTGACCAGCCACGGCTCTCTGCTTTTTGACGCCGATCTCGAAGCGCTTTCCAGCCTGCTGACCGGAGACGACGAAAAAATTACATCGAAAGCCCTGCGGTCGATGCGCAGCCGGGTCACAAATATTTCGGAGCATATCCCGGAAAAGAGCATAGACGTATTCCGCTCCATCTTGCTGGAAAGTTTCGCGCAGAAGGCGGGAATCTATACCCTCTCTGAAAATGACCTCGCCGCGATTCACAAAATACAAACGGAAAAATATGAAAATCCGCAGTGGACCTACGGCCGTACGCCTGCGTATACCTATCGCAACGCGAAGCGATACCCCGGAGGCCGAATTGAGGTCTTTGTAAACAGCAAAGGCGGTGTGATCACGGACTGCAAGATCACCGGCGATTTCCTGGCGCGAA
This sequence comes from Clostridia bacterium, assembly GCA_025997195.1. Lineage (GTDB taxonomy): Bacteria > Bacillota > Clostridia > Peptostreptococcales > Anaerovoracaceae > WRMW01. The sequence continues at coordinate 84,481 of BNUG01000001.1, forward strand.
GCCCGCTTGATGCCACCGAAGAGGCCCTAATCGGTGTCAGACATGATCGCGAATCCATCAAGGAAGCGCTCGCAAAGATCAATCATCAGAACGCGCTAGGCTCAGTCTCCGCAATCGATCTCTGCGAAGTGCTCACAGAGTGAATTACAGTATTTCGAATTCCAATTCGAAGGTTTTCTCTTCTCCGGGCTCAATAAATTTCAGCCGCCCCTCTTCTTGTTCCGCCTGACGCCCCATTGGCAGACAATTGCTCGGCTCAAAGGAAAGCTGATAATCCGTCTCTCCCATCATCTTGAATTGAAACAATTCCGGGAGTTCATCTGTATTCCAAGTCAACCGCAGCCCCTTAAAATCGGATAACGTATTGTTCAATATCGATACACTGGCATATTTCTCACTGCGATCTATTTCATGGAAAAATACTTGACGTACATATCCGTGTGCAGGCTTCTCAAGTTCTTTGTACGTCGCAGCACCCTTTTCCGCATACTCGTCGAAATATCGGATTCCTTTGCTTTCGATAGACGATTTTGCATTCTCATCGATCAACGGAAATCCATAATTCGTGTGATAAAGCAGGAAGAGCGGTTCCCTACGGTATCCATCGTTGATTACTTTATCCACGATTCGGATGCGCGGCTCTCCAATACAGAATCGTATGCAGCGTTTCAGCCACAGATTTTCGCCGTAAAAAACAGCTTCTCGCATCTTTCCCGTGATTTCAAAATACAGTTCGTCCTTTTCCCAGGTTTCCGTGATACAGACCCCCTCAGCCGGTATATTTCCGATTCGCCCATGCTGCCCGAAATGCTCTCCTCCCACGGTACATTCGGCACCAGTATTCCGCAGCCCGCAAGTCGACAGCAGCCCTGAGAACCAGGACCGAAACCAATGATCCCCTGTTTCTTCATAATATTTACTCGATACGATTCCTGTCTTCGAGATATGTGTGAGCGACTGTCCCTTGTAAGACGCCCATGCAATATCCAGACAGCGATCCGGCAGAATCGTGAATTCCAGTCCGCTGCCGGTATTGCAGTCGATCGCCTTCACTCCGTCTGCGCGTCCGTCCGTCAGCATATAAGGTTTTGCCCCGCCGATTTGCGAGACATCCCCGATATATTTCTTTATTTCGTCTTTGGAATACGTCTTCCCTTGGAACTTCATACTATCACCTACAATTGCCCCAGCTCAGGATAAGGAAGACGCTCCGCCTTCCAGATTGGAAGCATGCTGCATGATGATCTCTTGCGTCAGATCTTCCTTCGGCAGGATACAATTGATCGTATAGTCATGCATCACAATTACTCTATCACAAACCATCAGAATCTCGGGCAGTTCAGAGGAAACCAAAATAATGGATACGCCTTCTCTGGCAAGCGTATCGATGATTTGATAAATTTCCTGTTTAGCGCCCACATCAACACCGTGCGTCGGTTCATCCAGCAGCAGGATATCGGGGTTGTTGAGCAGCCAACGCGCGATGATCGTCTTTTGCTGATTGCCGCCGGATAGATAATTCACTTCTTGATCAATAGACGGTGTTTTGACGTTCAGACGAGCGATCATATCCAGAACACTTTCTTTTTCGCCGGTCTCATTCACAAAAAAATTACTCTTTTGCAGCCGAACCGAAGAGATATTTTCTTTGACAGTCCGAATCAAATAGAGTCCCTGTATTTTTCGTCCCTCCGGTACCAACCCGATACCGACCGTGATTGCGTCATTTGGACTTGTGATTTTCACTTTCTCGCCGCGAACGCGTAAATCTCCATGCTCGATCGGATATTTTCCGAAAAGCGTTTCCAACAGTTCTGATCGCCCCGAACCAACCAATCCTGTAACGCCCAGCACTTCTCCTCTTTTCAGTTCAAATGTAACATCGTGAATTTTGCAGCTTCCGATTTCTCTGGCTTCCAGCACTGCTTCCTCGGTAGACACGCTTTCGCGGCTAAAAGTTTCTTCGAACAAACGGCCGACCATGAGCGAGACGATTTCATGAACGGTAATATTGTTGATTTGCTCTGTTTTTATCAGTTTGCCGTCACGCAGAACAGTCACTCGATCTGCTACTTTCATGATTTCGTCCAATCGATGAGAAATATAGACGATTGAATAACCCTCATCCCTCATTCTGCATATCCTCTCCAGCAGTTTATTGGTTTCAACCTGTGATAAGGCAGCGGTAGGCTCGTCCATGATCAATATTTTATTGTTTCGGGATATTGCCTTCACGATTTCGATCAGCTGCATCTGTGAAACACTCAATCGGCCGACCTCTTCATTCGGATCGATATCGTAAATATCAAATTTCTCGAGGAGCGCTTTACATTCCGCACTTACCCTTTTGAGATTCACAAATCCGAATTTAGATTTTTCCAACCTGCCGATAAAAATATTTTCAGCAACTGAGACCAGAGGCGCAAGCGCCAATTCCTGATGAATCATGGAAATCCCGTTTTCAAGCGCCTCATGTGCGTCCCGAAAGGAAACTTCTTTCTCATAGAGAATCATTTTTCCGGAATCGTAAGGATACACACCCGACAAGATATTCATGAGCGTAGATTTTCCCGCGCCATTCTCGCCGACCAAAGCATGAATCTCTCCTTCACGCAAATCGAAATCAATCTCGTCGAGGGCTTTGACACCCGGAAATTTCTTATGAACGGATTCCATCCGCAATACAATATTCTCATTCACGATCAAATCCTCATGCGTCATTTCTGTTTTTCAAACTGTCGATCAAAACGGCTGCAATGATTACGGCACCAAGTACAAAGGTCTGCCAATATGCTGTGATACCGAGCAGCACAAATCCGTTTTTCAGTACACCCATCAAGGCCGCCCCGATGACGACTCCCAAGATCGTTCCTCTCCCACCCGTCAAGGACGTTCCGCCAATGATGACCGCCGCGATCGCCTCCAGCTCATAGCCAAGACCCGAAGTTGGATCCGCGGATTTCAGTGTACCCGCTAAGATAATGCCGGCGATACCGCACAAAAATCCCATAAAAACGAAAGAGAAAAATACCAGCCTGCTGCTGCGAATCCCGGACAATTTTGCAGCCTTTTCATTGCTTCCGACGATGAAAATATTTCTGCCGATCAGTGTTTTCTTTGTGATGACAGCGCCGACCGCGATGACGCCTGCCATCACAATTACAGAGATCGGAACCGGCCCGACATAACCGCTGCCAAGCATATTCAGTCCGTTTGAGAATTTAGTTGGCATACCACCTGTGATCAGTAAGGCAAGTGAACGGGCTATGTACTGTGTCCCTAAGGTTACAATAAAGGCATTGACCCCGAACTTGGTCACCAGCACACCGTTGACGGCGCCCATTCCCATCCCGCAAAGAAGAACCACAACAAGGATGACGATGGCCGGCATCCCAAGCAAACTAAGCTGCGCAGCGATCACGCCCATCAGGCACATCACGGTGCCGATCGACAAATCGAGCCGGCCCAGAATGATGATGAGACATTGCCCGACTGCCAATATGGTGATCAAGGACAACTGGCGCAATACGTTGAACAGATTTGTGACCTTCAGAAAATAGGGGCTGGCAATTGCCAAAAGAACGCAAAGGATGATCAATGCGATCAGCACACCAAATTCCCTCATTGAAAAAAATCGTTTCAGATAGTTTACGCGACCATTTTCTGTATGAATATCCATAGCTGCCCTCTATTTTCGAATCGGATAAATTCCGGATTCCAGTGTTTCGTCGATAACGGCAAGAAGATTTTCCGGCGGTACGTCCGCTTGTATATTGTGACCGCAAGACATGATATAACCGCCGCCGGGCGCCCACGCCTGGATCTTTTCTCTGACGTCTTTTCTCACTTCATCCACTGTGCCGCGGGGCAACAGCGTTTGATTTCGTAAATTTGAATATACGACAAATTGGTTGCCGTATTTTTCACTCAATGCGGCCGGATCATCCATGCCTTTTGCATCCCCCTGCATCGGATGAATGACATCGATCCCGGCATCCGCCAAATCATCGAGCGCCCATATGATCGACCCGCATGAATGTAAAGCGATCTTTACGTCGGCCTTGCTCTTTATGAATTTCGTAAACACTTTGTAGCGTTTCATGAAAATATCACGAAACAGCTGCGGACTCATGAGCGGCGCAATCTGTGTGCCCCAGTCATCTCCGATCCAAACCATGTCGATATATTCTCCGATTTCATCTAAATAATGATCAAAAAATTCCAGCTGCCATTCCAACATTCTATCAACAAGAGCTTCTATCAATTCCGTATCCAGCAAAAGCTTTTCCATATACTCCTGATATCCGACCAATTCGGACGTCAGGTAAAAGAAAGATGCCGCACTTGATCCAAGGATCGCATACTCTGTACTCTCATAAAGTGATTTCGCTTTTTCTTTCAATCCCGCATACCGCGCTTGATCAGACGGATCCGGCAACTTGTAATTTTTAAGTTTTTCAAATGTGATATCCGCTAATGGATTCCCGATCGTTTCGTCATACAATCCGACATTGATTCGCTTGATTCCCCATTCATCCGCCCAGCTTCCGTCTGATGCTACGATTCGCTCAAATCCGGCACCGGCATTTGCGGCAATATAACGGGTATCGACATGAAGCCGTTCCAATACGCTTTCCTTAATAATTGCAAGATGTTGCATATGATCGTAAATACGCACCTCGTCATCTTCGCCGAGATATTTTAGAAGATTTTTATACAGCACTTCGGCCAGCCCGTTATGCATATCGCCGCCCAAATCGATCGGCACCCTGTCCGGCTCTCGGTGATCGATGGCCGCCCTAAATCTTTCTCGTGAATTCATAAAATGTCCTCCTCGATCGGGCTGTCCGTCCCGGCGCAAACCAACAGCGCCGGGACGGGACATTTCCCTGAAAAATAGTTTACTTAGTTTGCATAGTCCGGATACAATTCTTTGATCGAATCCGGTGTTACTACGTCCAGTGCACATTCGATGAAATCCGATGCGGGCTGCGTACCAAATACCAAGTAATTAAACATGATGACATTGGTATCAAATCCCTGACCAAACGGATCCTGATTGACGAGTCCAACGATTTCCCCGCTTGCTACATACTCCAGATTTTCAGGCGTATGATCGTAGGCAAAGACGCCGACTTTTCCGGTCAGTCCGGCATCCTGAACCGCTTTTGCCGCGCCGAAGGGGCCGCCCGCTGTTACATAAACCACTTTGAGATCAGGATTGGCAGTAAGCATATCGTTGGTCTGGGAATACGCAACTTCGCCTTTATCACTGTTTTCGTAAGGGCCAATGATGGTGATTCCCGGACAGTTTTCTTTCAAATAATCGATTGCGCCGTTCATTCTGGCATCATGTGACGGAGCACCGAGCACACCGGTGATCACGCCGACTTTACCTTCTCCTCCGGTATATTCTTCAATCAATTTTCCATGAAGCTGTCCTGCGACATAAGCGTTTTGTCCGTAGAAGAAGAGGCGCTTTCCGGGATCGGAACTCTCAGCGCAAAATGTTGCTACCGGGATACCGGCATCAACGGCCTTATTGATATATTCTTCTGTTCCGTCAAATACAGGGCAAACGATGATGGCGTCATACTCTTTCGTGATCGCGCCCTCAATTCCCGCGATCGTTAGCTCCGTAGTCAGATCCTCGCCCATTGAGATATAATCCACGGTGCAATTGAAGTTTTTCAAATACTCGACGGATGCTTCCGCGCCTTCTTTGATGACCTGGAAGAAAGGATTGTTCTGCCAGGAAAGAAATGCGATCCGAATTGGTTTGTCGGAAACGCCTTCCGCTTCGACGTGTCCTCCTACAGGCAGCGTGATCGCCTCCGCCGGTTCCGCAGCTGTGCCGCTATCGCTGCTGCTGTTACTGCTGCTGTTACTGCTGCCGCCTGCGGCCGGGGCTGGGTCTGTTTTTGAACAACCCGCCAATGTAAATAGCACGAGCGTCAAAACAATAATAACTGAAATAACTGACCTTGACTTCTTACTCATTTGGTACCTCCATTTACTATCCAGATAACTTCCTATATCACCAACAATTCACATGCTATGTGAATCAATGATCTGATCAAATTCCCGAATTGCTCCAAAAACCGCCAATAGGTTTTCAATTGGCGTCTTTGCCTGAATGTTATGGACTGTATTGAATACAAACCCACCGCCCACGGAAAATATGCGAAGTCTTTCCAAGACCTCCTGCTTGACTTCTTCCGGCGTGCCAAAAGGCAATGTGTGCTGCGTATTGACGCCGCCTCCCCAAAATACGAAACTATCGCCCCATTTATCTTTGAGTGTTTGCGGGTCCATGCCTGCGGCTGTCGTTTGGACAGGATTCAGGATATCGATTCCGGCTTCTTTGAAATCCGGTAAAAATTCAATGATCGATCCGCATGTATGATAAAAAGTTTTCCAGCTTGTATTTTCATGGACCCAATCATTGATCTTTTTGTGATACGGTTTATAAAATTCACGATAGGAATCGGGGGACATATACGGACCGGTCTGCATACCAAAGTCCGCTCCGGAAATTTGCATCGCCTGAATTTTATTTCCAACGGCTTCCTTGATCTGTTTTAGATTTTCCAATGCAATTTCTGTCTGTAATCCAAAAATGTCATGGATATACTGCGGCAGTGTATAGTGCGCGATCATGAACTCTGTCAGTTCGCGAATCCCTTTCGGATTTTTCACATGCGGTCCCGGTATTAACGCAAAATCTCCCAGGCCGGCAACTCCGCCTCCGCCAATCAATCCCAGTTCTGTATTGTTGTACAAATCGTTTGTCTGCTTTTCAAAAAACCGCAATTGTTCCTCTGTAAAAACGGAGAAATCCTCTGCAAAATCCTTTTTTCCATTCACATTCTCTTCGTCGAAATTTCCGTCACTGCGTGTAATATTATCGAAAAAGAACCCACCTTTCGGCATCCTTGCGGAAGGAGGAACCGACAAATCTCCCTGTGCATAGAGATAAACGTATTTCTCGTCCTCCGTTGTGTGAAACAGATCAGGGACTACTACATCTTCACCAGATTGCAATTTAAACGGCTTTTGACCTGTATTGGAAAATCCAAACATATTCATATTGTTTGACACACCGACAACGTCGATCTCAAGTGCTTCGATCAAATCGGCTTCCACTTCTCCCAGAAGCTGCAGCGGTTCGATGATTTTGACAGGGTGACTGTCCAGATTCAATGCCGCACGCAGATATCCAAGCGTACTTGCATGAATTCCCGTGATCGCCGTTGCCCCCATATCTACCACAAGTTTATCTGGCTGCTCGTGATTTAATGTTTTGATCAGTCTCTCTCTCGAACTCATTTCCACCTCCGCATTTCTGATATTGGACACGTGTTCAATACCAGGCATAACAAAATTGCCTATAAGTTTTGACTACAAAAAATTTCATTCTTTGTTAGAATTTCAACCATTTTTGGCTTCTTCTTCTTTGTTAAATAATTCACACAGGTCCGAATGGCCAGTGCACCCTCTTCGAACGGCTGCTGGCAAATCGTGAAATCCACCATCCCGTTTCCCAAGAGTTCCCGCGTGATCGGGATCAGATCGCTGGCGATCACGCGAATCTTTTTCTGATATTTCAATTCGCCCATCGCTTTCGCATATCCGGCAAGTCCGTAGGCGGTCGAAAAATAGATGGCGTCGATGTTCGGATTTTCTCCAAGGAATTTCTTCAGCTCCTGATATGCGACGTCTTCGTTATCGTAATTCTCGATCGTTGTTTTATTGACATAGAGTTTGCTCGAAACTTCGCTGAGATATTCTTTGAAACCTTTTATGCGGTCGATCTGTGCAGCCATATTGAGCGATGTTGCCACAAGCAGGACATTACCGCTGTCATTTAGCATTTTTGAAATCAGTTCCGCCGCAACTGCTCCGCTTTTGTATAACTCATTCCCGATGAAACATATTTTAGACTTACAGTCGATATCTGAAATAAAGGAAACGATTGGGATCTGTGGTTTAAAACTATCCAATGCTTCCGCGATCCGCTCATTCGCATCCGCGACAATAGCGATGGCGTCTACGCCGATCATCTTTAGATTGTCGATTGCTTTCAATTGATTCTCTACAGAAAATTGTTCAATGTACTCATAGTATTCATACCGAATCTCGATCCCGAGATCCTGATATTCCTTGCTGACTGATTTAACACCCTGTTTGACCTGCTCGTAGAAACCATTTGTGATTTTAGGCAAAATTACGCCAATGACATCAACATTGTTTTGCTTTACCAATGCTTTTCCTGCCAGATTGGGCGAATATTCATATTGTTCGATGATGTCGTTGACGCGTGCCGCGACTTCGGGCTTTACATTCGGTTTGTGATAAATGACTCTATGTACCGTTGTCCTGGATACATTTGCCAATTTCGCGATTTCCGCCGAAGTAATTCCCATGCCCACACTTTCTCTTACGCAATTGAACACGTGTACAATGTCTACATTTATACCACACTGAAATCAAAAAGCAAGCAACAATTGAAATTATTTTTTCCATAAACAGAACCGACTTCTGCCGAGCACGGAATTCCCGCCTGCCGGTCATTGGTTGCATAAGTCACCTTACGCAAACCGGCGAATATTACTTTTATTAGCTATCCTGTTTCGCGTTAACTTAAATGACAAAAATAGTTTTCACTTTCCAACTTCGCTTCTGTGTTATATAATGTCGTTTAATTACAAATATGGGCGGGAGAACAAATGAAAAAACTTACACTATTTGCGTTCTTTGCGATGACGGCTAGTATGGTCATGACGGTCTATGAGTACCCGACATTTGCTACGAGCGGATTGAACCTTGTATTTTATCTGCTGATCGGCGGGTTTTTGTGGTTCCTGCCCGTATCGCTTTGCAGTGCCGAGATGGCGACCGTCGACGGCTGGCAGGAAGGCGGCATCTTCTCCTGGGTATCCGGCATGATGGGCGAGCGGTTTGGCTTTGCGGCGATTTTTTTCCAGTGGTTCCAGATCACGGTCGGCTTTGTGACGATGATTTATTTCATTATCGGCGCTCTTTCCACGGTACTGGACTGGAAAGCGCTGAACAGCACGCCGTGGATCAAATTCGCCTTCGTCCTCATTATTTTTTGGGCGATCACGTTTTCACAGCTGCGCGGGACAGCCTTTACGGCGAAGCTCGCCAAAATCGGATTTATTTTTGGCATCATCATTCCGGCCATCGTGTTGTTTGTGCTGGGAATCTCTTATATCGCAGGCGGCAATCCGCTTCAAATCACGTTCAGCGCCAAGGCGCTGGTTCCCGATTTCAGCAAGGCCAGTACCCTCGTGGTATTTGTCTCGTTCATCCTCGCCTTTATGGGTGTCGAGGCGAGCGCCTCGCATATCAACGAACTTGACAATCCAAAGCGCAACTATCCGCTGTGTATGGTCCTGCTCGTTATCCTCGCCATTGTGCTGAATACGATCGGCGGTCTGTCGGTAGCCGCCACGGTCCCTGCGTCAGATCTCAATCTTTCAAGCGGCGTCGTGCAGACCATCAGCACACTCTTCCTGCATTTTAACAAGGGACTGGGCTGGGCAGTCACGGTTGTCGCGCTCCTGCTCATTCTTGGCGTCGTCGGCGAAGTCGCCAGCTGGGTCGTCGGCCCCTCGCGCGGCATCTATGCGGCCGCACAGAAAGGACTGCTGCCTCCCAAGTTCGCTTCGGTCAACAAACACGACGTTCCGGTCTTCCTCGTCATGATTCAGGGTGTCATCGTGACGATCTGGGCCGCGGTGCTCACCTTTGGCAGCGGAGGGAGCAGCAATCTGTCCTTCCTTGTCGCCATCTCGCTGACGGTCGTTATTTACTTGGTGGACTATCTGCTGCTGTTTATCGCCTATCTCAAACTGGCGGGACGTAAAGATATTGAGCGCTCGTATCATGTCCCCGGCGGAAAAGCCGGCAAATATATCTTCGCTATCGTTGGTTTCCTCGTGTCGCTGTTTGCCCTCGTCATCAGTTTTGTACCGCCATCCGGTCTGGGCAACGGCGAGAACGGCGCCTATCTGGCGATCCTGGTGGTCAGCTTCGCGGTGACATTGATTGCTCCGTTCGTCATCTATCAGGTATATGGGCGGAAACATTCCGATCCGAATTATCAGCATATGCGTCTGAAACACCACGAGCAAAACAAATTCGTGCACCTCAGGGCACGCGGCGAGCACGCCATCGCACCGACGGAAGGGAGAAAATAGAATGTTATACGGACGTAAAAATCATATTATGGAAGAAGGCGACGCGGAGCCCATCTTTGGTTCGGCCGCTTCGGATCACGACCTTCCAAAATACAAACTGAACCAGGAGCCTATTTTGCCAAGTATCGCTTACCGCCTGGTCAAAGACGAGCTGCTCGACGAAGGCGTTGCCCGCCAAAATCTGGCGACCTTCTGCCAGACCTATATGGAGGACGAAGCGACGAAGCTCATGGGCGAAACGCTCGAAAAAAACGCCATCGACAAGAGCGAGTATCCGCGCACGGCGGAAATCGAAAACCGCTGTGTCAGCATCATCGCCGATCTCTGGCACGCCCCAAAAGACGAACAGTTCATGGGAACGTCGACCGTCGGTTCCAGTGAAGCCTGCATGCTCGGCGGCATGGCGCTGAAATTCCGCTGGCGGAGCCGTGCGCAGGCAGCCGGCATCGACACGATCACAAAGCGGCCAAACCTCGTGATCTCCTCCGGCTACCAGGTCTGCTGGGAAAAATTCTGCGTTTACTGGGATGTCGATATGCGTCTCGTGCCGATGGACAAAGAGCGCATGCATTTGGATCCCGACAAAATTACAGACTATATCGACGAGTACACGATCGGCGTCGTCGGCATCCTCGGCATCACGTACACAGGCGAATACGATGATATGAAAGCACTCGACGCCAAGATCGAAGAATACAATCGGACGGCGAAGGTTTCCGTGCCCATCCATGTGGACGCCGCTTCGGGCGGCCTGTATACGCCCTTTATGGAACCCGATCTCGAATGGGATTTCCGGCTGAAAAACGTCGTGTCCATCAACACCTCCGGGCACAAATACGGGCTCGTCTATCCGGGTATCGGCTGGGTACTTTGGCGCGACGAAGAATATCTGCCGCAGGAACTCATCTTCAAAGTCAGCTACCTCGGCGGGGAAATGCCGACGATGGCGATCAATTTCTCGCGCAGTGCAAGCCAGGTCATCGGACAGTACTATAATTTCCTTCGCTACGGATTCGACGGATACAAAGACATCCACGCGCGGACGCACGACGTCGCCGTCTATTTAGCCAGGGCCGTCGGGAAAACAGGTTTATTCGAAATCTACAACGACGGTTCCAAACTGCCGATCGTTTGTTACAAATTAAAAGAAGACGCAGACGTGGCATGGACGCTTTACGACCTCGCCGACCGTCTGCAGATGAAAGGCTGGCAGGTACCCGCCTATCCGCTGCCCGCTGATCTGCAGGAAACGATCATCCAGCGCTATGTCGTCCGCGCGGACTTTGGCATGAATATGGCGCATGAATTCGCCGAAGATTTCGTGAAAGCGATCGCGGAACTAAAGGAAGCGCGCGTCCTGGGCCCCGTACAGCCCGGACAAAAGGTACACGGCTTCACACACTAATAATGCAGCTGCCGGATCAATAACACAGCCGTAGCCCAAATGGGCTTTCTCTGGGATGCTGGTTGCGCTTTGCAAAACTGCGTATAGTTTGTGCTATTCAGTGCAGCGCAAAGGCATCCCGCCGAAAGCCCCTTTTGGCTACGGCTGTGTTAAATACGCGGCGATCTCGCTCCACTGGGCGTCGTTCTCGAGGCCAAGCCTCCAGCAGGCGACGCCCGCAAGATCGTATGACTTCATTATCTCCAGACGAACGCGCATTGAGTCAGCGTCTTCAAGCCATACTTGTTTCGTCGCTTTGTTTTCATCGATTTGCGTATAATGCTGCCCAAGGACATCGTCCCAAATCGGTTCAAGTTCCCGCTTTGCAATCCAATCCGCCTGCGATTGTTGACCTACCGCTGTTGCACTCACACTGCCGTCCGCATGTAAAGTCGTCCAGATGCGGGTATAAAACGGCACGGCATTGATCGTCTTTCGCGCCGGCACATCCTGCGCCAGTGTGCGTTCGATCGCGTCGCGGACAAAAGGCAGTGAGGCCACGGAGCCTGCGCCGGAACTGGATCCCCAGTGCTCGTCGTAACCCATGATGATCACATAGTCGGCGACCTCCCCCTGCACGCGCCGGTTGTAATGTTCCGTATGCGCACGCGGCGGATAATTATCGATGGAAAATACGAGTCCGCGGGCACGCATCGCAACGGAGAACTCGCGTAGGAATTGTGTGAAATGTGCGCCGTCGTCCGCCGGTACGACTTCAAAATCGATGTTGATTCCGTCCAGTCCAAGTTCTTCACACTGGCTGATCAGGAAGGAGATGAGTGCGCCGCGGCTCTCCGCTCGCGACAGCAGGCCGTGCCGGTCAAGTCCTTCCGTAAAATCATCGACAAGCGGCCAGACTTCGAGACCGCGTGCATGGGCCTGATCCACATAGGCTTTGGAGGCAATACTCGTGACGCCCCCCTCTCCGTCCGTGATCGTATACCAGGTCGGCGAGATCACATTCATCGGATCCGCACCCGCGAGATAATCCGCAAGATATTGGTTGGCGTCATAGACCGTGAGCTGATTCCATCCAAGGCAGATCGGGTAATCCCGCACAACATCGGTATACGGCGGGTCAATGTAAGTATTCTCGATCACATAATGGTTTTCGGATGTCTCGGAAAGCTGTCTTGTTTCAACAAAACCAATCAGCGCGTCGCACGTGCGCACCTTTGTCCAGTCACCAAGCGGGGTCAGCACGAAAACACGCTCACCCGCGTCAAGCGACCGAAGCACACCGCTCTTCCTGTCCGAATTCGCGCGCAAAGCCGTCTTTTTCAGAGCCGATGCCGACACATAGTCAAAATCTTTCGCGTAGATCTGGACGCGGTCGGGGGCGGCGAAAACTTCATATGAAAAATTGGCGTATCGTTTGACAAAATCCAGTGCAAGATACAGTCGTCCGTCCTCATTTCGTGCGATCGTATGGCCGAGATCAACCTGAACAGGTTCGATGACCGGCATGACTTCCGCGTGCGTTGTATAGAAAGACTGTCCAAAGTTTACGCGAACCGTTTCATCCGCCGTCGTGAAAAGCACGCAGCCATCTTCTTGATTCCTATAAAACCGCTCGTCGATCACCTTCGCGATATTCAACGCATCCCAGTAGACGACGCCGTCAAAGACCTTCGCGTTCAGCGAAGCCCGCGTATCGCCAAGAATGACCGGTGCGTCCTCCTCATTTGTCAGACCAAAAAAGGTATGCAAATCCACTTGCTCGCGCGAGAAGGAAACTTGTTCCGCCATCGGTTTTCCAATGAAATAGATGACCGCTAAGATCACGGCCACCAGGATAATGACGAGTATGGGGCTAACGCTACTCTTCCGCCGCGTAGTAGGCGTCTTTGTTTCTGAGGAACTCATTGTAGTCTGCGCTGAAACGATGGCTGCCGTCAAGGTCAGGCGACAAGACAAAGTAAATGAAATCGTTATCGTCAGGATAAAGCGCCGCCTCGATGCTTGCCATGCGCGGGTTGCAAATCGGGCCCGGCGGCAGGCCTTCATGGAGGTAGGTATTGTACGGCGACTCGATCTGCGTATCGGCGTTCGTCAAAAACTGCTTCGGCTCTCCAAGGATGTACTGGATCGTCGCGCAGCTTTGCAGCAGCATCCCCTGCTCGAGTCGGTTGTAGAAGACGCCGGCCATCAGTGGCCGCTCCTCCGGCTTGACAGACTCCCGTTCGATGATCGAACCCATCGTCACGACATCGCGTACGCTCATGCCGAGTTCGGCGGCGCGGTCATAGTAATTGGGATGATCCCCCGAACTAAAAAGCAAATCAAACTGCGCGAGCATCTTCTCGATCACATCATGCGCGGTCGCATCGTCATAGATTTCGTAAGTCTCGGGATAGAGAAAACCCTCAAGCCGTTCCCTGCCGGGCGGGCAATCCGCGAGGAACAGATAGTTGAACTCGCCGTTTTCCGCTTCTCTAAGGAAATCTTCTTTCCAGCAGATACCGGCTTCCTCCAGCGTCCGCGCGATTTGGGTGATATTGTAACCCTCGGGAATCGTGAAAGATTTCGTTGCCGCGAGATTGCCGGCCACCAAAATCGCCGCGATCTCATCAAGATTCATGTTCCTGTTCAGTTCATAAGTGCCCATTTTGAACTGAACGTCGGCCCCGTTGGTTTCCCTGTACTTCTTGCACCACATTTTGAAGAAAACATCATGGAACGGCACTTCTTTTGTCAGCCCGCTCTCAAGCAAAATGGAGGATACACCGGTCGTGGTGGTTCCTTCCGGGATCACGACTGTGACGGGAGCCGTATTGCCGGACTCGGCCGCGCCGGTCATATCACTATAGAATTTGTTGAACGCAAGCCACCCTGCCACCAGGAGGATGACAAGGATGACAAGGACGATAGGGGCTTTGCTTCTTTTCTTTTTGCGCTCCATATCAGGCCCTGCCGAGGTAGTCTCCGGTGCGCGTGTCGATCTTGATGACTTCGCCCTCTTCGATAAAAATCGGCACCTGCACAGTCGCCCCCGTCTCTACGGTTGCCGCCTTGGTCACATTCGTCGCGGTATCGCCCTTGACGCCCGGTTCGGTCTCGATGATCCTGAGCTCCACAAAATTCGGCGCTTCCACAAGGAACGCTTTGTCGTTGAAAAACTTGATGGTCGCCGAGTCATTTTCCCGAAGCCACTTCATCGCGTCCTCCACCTGATCTTCGGTCAGAGGAACCTGTTCATAACTCTCCGGATCCATAAAATAATACAGCCCGCCGTCTTGATACAGATACTGCATCTGCTTCGTCTCGATCAAAGCATTCTCGAATTTGTCGTTCGGGTTGAATGCCTCCTCACGAATCGCACCTGTAATGATATTCTTGTACTTGGTCCGCACAAAAGCCGCGCCCTTGCCCGGTTTGACATGCTGAAAGTCGAGAATCACATACGGCTCTCCGTTGATTTGAAATGTAATGCCTTTTCGAAATTCACCCGCTGAAACCATGATTCTATCTCCCATCTCCTAAACATGAGTCATTCTGCGCCACTTATCTGTTGAATCGACAGTTTTTTGTCTTAAATAGTATATCACAGAGGGCAACAAGAGCGGGCTATTTTTGTATTACAGTCTTGTGTCCCGCACGATCAGACCAAGACAGAGGGACAGGCCCTTTGTCTTGTGTCGACGGGCTTGCCGCCTGTGGCTTCCTTGACCTGCTTCACAATGTCGCCGTCTTTGATTTTTCAAACGGCAAGCCGAATCCTTATCATGGCAAAATGAAACAACAAATTAAGATTCGAATCGAAATTCAGACCCTTAACTACTTCAAGGAACAGGCGGAGAAAACCGGCATCCCGTATCAGCAACGAATCAATTTTTATCTGAGCGATTGTGCTAAAAACGCAAAAGAGCTTCGTATTTCTTAAGAAACCGCAAAGGCAACCGAAGGAATGATTAGGAAATATATTGCAAATGGGTTACAATGAGTAATAAGACGATTACTCATATTACTGAGAGAACCTAGGAGGTAAATCAAATGACTAACGTAAAATTCTTTAAGTGTAATCATTGCGGCAATGTGCTGACTCCCGCGTTTGACGCAGGTGTCCCGCCGTTTTGTTGCGGCGAAAAAATGCAGCTGCTCGAAGTCGGTGTGACCGATGCCGCGCTCGAAAAGCATGTTCCTGTCGTTGAAAAAGACGCAGACGGCCGGCATGTCGTGATCAAAGTCGGTGCTGTAGAGCACCCGATGACCGATGAGCACTACATCCAGTTCATCGTGTTGGCCCAGGGCAGCAAGACCCAACTCGTGAAACTCACGCCTGCAGACAAACCGGAAGCCAAATTTTCGGTCAAAGACAATACGCAGCCGCTCACCGCGTATGAGTTCTGCAATCTGCACGGACTTTGGAAAACCGAAGCGTAGCGAAACGCCAGCGGCCCGATCTACGATTCGCTTTGCTCATCGGATTGGGTCTCGCTCAATCAAGCCCACGAGTTCCGTGTGCTTCGTAAAAGGAAAATTATCATATACGCCGAGTGCCGCCAGCCGGTACCCGGCGTATTGCATGACAGCCATATTCTCCGAGAATGTCTTGGGCTGACAGCTGACGTAGAGAATTCGCGGCAGACCATAGGAAATGACGCGTTTCAAAGCTTTTGGATGCAGACCCATGCGCGGCGGATCTACGGTGATCAGATCCGGTGCCGGCAGACCGAGTGCACCGGCATTTTCGAGAATCTCAAACGCATCGCCGCAAATAAATTCACAATTTCCGATGCCATTGATGTCGGCGTTTTCGCGCGCGGAGACAACGGAGTCGCAAATCAGTTCGATTCCGATGACTCGTTCGACGCTGCCGGACAGCGCAAGCGCGATCGTTCCCGTACCGCAATAGATATCGTAAAGCGTGCCGGCGGATTTGGACTGCGTTTCGGTGGCTTCTGTCAGCATTTTAGCGGCTTCTGTCAGCATGGATTCGACTGCTGCCGGGTTCGTCTGGAAAAACGAAAACGCTCCGACGCGAAAGCGCAGACCGAGCATTTCCTCAAAATAATGATCCCTGCCGTAGAGCGTGCATACGCGATCCACAGCGACGACGTCCGAACGACGATCATTGATCGTGTGCAGGATGCCGACGAGGCCGCCAATGCCAAGGCTGAGAATCCGTTCCGTAAAGGCCGCTTCGTCTAGGGTTTCCTCGCTTGAAGTCACGAGATTGACGAGGACTTCGCCCGTTCTCACGCCGCAGCGCAGAACGAGATTGCGCAGAAAACCGTGATGCGTCCGCTTGTGATGAAAGCTGTGGCCACTCTCGTACGCCCATTCGAGCACGGCCGCATGAATCACGTTGAAAGATTCGGGTACGAGCAAACAACCGACGGTGTCGATGACGCTCATATAACTGCCGCGTTTATGCAGGCCAAGGGTCATCGGCCCGTCCTTCATCTCGTCGCCGAAGGAATATTCCATTTTGTTTCGGTAAGTGTACAGTTCAGACGTCTGCCTAATCGGCTTTATGTCAACGGGATCGATGGTGATTTTGTTGGTGGCGAGATGATCTAGGACGGCGTCCATCTTGATTTGGAGTTGGTCTTCGTAGGGAATCTCATGATAGGCACAGCCGCCGCAAATGCCGGCGTGCGGACATATTTTTTCGGATTCCACTGCTACTCCTTGTTCCGGCGGTTTTCGTTGAAGAAGTCCAGCTCGCCTTGATCTTTGCGTTTCAGCGAGTCCAGGTCCGCTAGGTCGTAGGGCGTGTGCTGATAGACGTAGTTGAGCCAATTGGAGTAGAAGAGATTGGCGTGGCCGCTCCAGCGCACGGTGACGCGCTTTGTGGGGTCGTCGTCTTGGAAATAGTTTACCGGAATATTTATTTTGTCACCACGCTTTCTATCGCGTTCATACTCGAGTTTCAGCGTGTCCCAATCGTATTCCGAATGTCCCTGGGAGAAGATTTGGCGTTTGTTGGCCGTGGCTACCATGTGCACGCCGGCTTCCGCGGAATCGGCCAGGATTTTGAGTTCCGGATGTGCTTCAATTTGCTCGCGCACCGAGTCGGCCCACCGGGAATGTGGCACATAGAATTCCTCGTCAAAGCCCCGCGTCAGATCGTTTTTCTTGTCGCGCGTCTGGTGCTTGAATACGCCAAAGATCTTTTTGTCCGCAACGCGTTTTTCGATCCCATAATGATGATAGAGACCGGCTTGGGCACCCCAGCACAGGTGCAGCGTGGAGTACACGTTGTCCACGGTGTAGTCCATGATCTCCTTGAGTTCGCCCCAATAGTCCACTTCTTCGAATGGGATCGTTTCAATCGGCGCGCCCGTGATGATCAGCGCGTCGAGTCGCTGTTTGCGAATCTGCTCGAAATCGCGATAAAAGGTCTCCATATGAAGTGGGTCGACATGGCTGGGCTGATGCGAGGAAAGTTTCAGCAATTCCAACTCTACCTGCAGCGGCGAATTGGCCAACAGACGAATCAGCTGGGTTTCCGTGGTTACTTTCATTGGCATCAAATTGACGATGGCGACCGAAAGAGGCCGTATGTCCTGTTTGGCCGCGCGGCGATCCTGCATGACAAAGACGTTCTCTTGTTTGAGTGTTTTGTAGGCGGGCAAGCCGCGCTGTATTAGTATCGGCATTTATTGTTTCACCAACCATATTATTGGACATCTTGACGACAATTTTTACGCTCTACGGTGCCCGAAATCTTCACCGTAGCACCACTACGCCTACGTTTTGCGCCTTGTAGGGCGCAAAAATTGTCCGCCAATTCAGTCCAAAATATAGTTGGCGAAACAACAGCCTTATTTTACCACAGATTTCGGAAGCGGCGAATATCTGACTTTTCGTATCGCCGCCAAATTGGAATCAAATGAAGTCAAACAAACAGCAGCCCGATATGATAAACGATGAAAGCGACAATCCAGGCGACGATACACTGACCGACGACGACACCGAACGCGACCCACACGCTGTTCATCTCCTTGCGGACGACCGTGATGGCCGCCACACAGGGCGTGTAGAGCAGGATAAAGACGAGGAAAACGAAGGCGGTCAGCGGTGTGAACAGAGAAGCCAGACTTCCGGCCAAGGCATCGCCGGTCGTACCGGTCAGGACAGCCATCGTGCTGATGACGGCTTCCTTCGCCATGAATCCCGTGAGAAGTGCCGTGGAAGAAAACCAGTTGCCAAAGCCAAGCGGCGCAAAGATCGGGGCAATGGCGGTCCCGATCGCCGCTAAAATGCTGTCGCCGCCGAATTCCACAGGATTGAAGCGCACGTCAAAGGATTGCAAGAACCAGATCACGATGCTGGCTACGAAGATGACGGTAAATGCCCGCTGCAGAAAATCTTTTGTCCGCATCCAGAGCAATTGCAGGACACTGCGCGCATCGGGCATTCGGTAATGCGGCAATTCCAAAATGAAAGGCACTGGCTTGCCCCGGAAAGCTGTAATTTTCAGAAGCAGACCGACAAGGATACCGACCACGATACCGAGGACATAAAGTGAAATCATCACGAGCGCACGATCGTGTTCAAAAAAGGCCATTGTAAACACGGCATAAATCGGCAATTTGGCGGTGCAGCTCATGAATGGCGTGAGCAGGATGGTCATCTTGCGGTCGCGCTCGCTCGATAGCGTCCGCGTCGCCATGATGGCCGGGACCGAGCAGCCGAAGCCGAGCAGCATCGGGACAAAACTCCGTCCCGACAGACCAATTTTGCGCAGCAACCGATCCATGATGAACGCGACGCGCGCCATATAGCCGCTGTCTTCCAGCAGGGACATAAACAGGAACATGAGGACGATCATGGGTATGAACGAAATGACGGACCCTACGCCCGCAAACGCCCCGTCACTGACAAGGGACTGCATGATAGGATTGATCCCTGCCGCAGCCATGCCGCCGGCAATCACACCGCCGAGCGATTCGATCAGATCGCTGAGCCCGTCCGAAAGTGCGTTGCCGATCAGCCCGAACGTCAGCCAAAAGATCAGCAGCATAATGCCGAGAAAGATCGGGATTCCGAGATATTTGTGCGTCAAGACCGAGTCGATACGAATACTGCGGCTGTGCTGGATTGTCATATGCGGTTTGATGATCGAGTTTTCTACAACTTCACCGATGAAGGCATAGCGCATATCCGCGATGGCTGCTTTGCGGTCACTGCCGTATTCTGACTCCATGTCTAAGATCGCTTCTTCGATCGTGTGTACTTCATGGTCGGTCAGCCTGAGGGCTTTGAATAGAGGCTTATCGCGCTCAATGAGTTTTGTCGCCGCAAAACCGTCCGGGACGCCGATTCTTTGCGCATGGTCTTCGATCAGATGCCTTACGCCGTGAATGGCCCGGTGAACAGGCCCGGTGCAGTAATCCCGCCATTCCGGTCTCACGCCGCGCGTCGCAAGTTCTACGGTTCGCTCAAGCAGCTCTTCCACGCCGTCGCCGTTTGCGGCCGAAATGGGCACGACCGTTACACCCAAATCTTTCTGTATACGCTCCACGTCAACGCTCCCGCCGTTTTGCTGGAGTTCATCCATCATATTCAGCGCGATCACCATGGGGATATTGAGTTGCATCAGCTGCAGTGAAAGATAGAGACCGCGTTCGATATTCATGATATCGACGATATTGATGAGGGCGTCCGGCTTTTGCTTTAGGATAAAGTCACGTGTAACGATCTCTTCGGAAGAATAAGGAGCCAGCGAGTATATCCCCGGCAAATCGACGATGGTCACTTCCCGAACGCTTGGAACGTTCTTGACCTTGCCTTCTTTTTTTTCGACAGTCACGCCCGGAAAATTGCCGACGTGCTGACTCGCACCGGTCAACCGGTTGAAAAGGGTCGTCTTTCCCGAATTTTGGTTGCCTGCCAGTGCGATGATCATTTGGGGCATGACTCGCAGTTTCCTCCGCAATCCTCAGAAATGCGGTATCCGTTTCGGATACCGCCCAGTTGAATCAATTTTGCATCGTCTTTGCGCAGCGTAAGTTCATAACCACGCAGTGTGATTTCGATCGGATCGCCCATCGGCGCTGTCTTTCTCAAAAATACTTCAGTGCCCGGGGTCAAACCCATATCGAGCAGCCGATCACGCAAGGCCCCTTGCCCATTCACTTTGCTAATAATACCCCCGGATCCACATTCCAATTCATTCAAAGTCATAATTTGATGATACGCCTGCGTTTTCTTACTGTCAAATTCGCTCCTGGGATTTTGCTATACTCTAAGAATGAAAACATTGATTAATTTGACAACCGACCCTGAAGACATGAAGCGCTTTGCCTCACGCGACGATTTAGATGCGTTGCTCTCAGGGTTTGACGGGCTGGAATTAATGTACCTCGACGAAGACGCCAGAGACCTCGTTGCACCCCGCCAGGTTGTCGGCATCCATATGAACCATTTTCATTATTGGGTAGATTTGTGGAATGGTGATGAGCGGGCGCTTTTGCGGGAATTCGGGTCGAAGGAAGCGATCGCGCGTTATTATGGCGGGACGGAGTGTTATGATAACGGGACAGGGAGAGATGTCATAATAACGCGTCTGCGCCGCGATTTAGATGCGGCGGTGCGCTATGGCGCGGAGTATGTCGTGTTTCATATTTCCGATGCCGGTATGCGGGAATCCCTTACGCGGCAGTTTCAGCATACAGACGAGGAAGTGATTCGGGCCAGTATTGAAGTTTTGAATATCGTCTTCCGGAATGTTCCGCCCATCACGCTGCTGTTTGAAAACCTGTGGCATCCGGGGCTGACTTTTCTGGATCCGGAGATGACAAAGCTGCTGTTTGACGGCGTCGAGCACCCGGACACGGGGATCATGCTCGATACGGGCCATCTCATGATGATGAACCCCGCACTGCGCACCGAGGAGGAAGCGGTGGCCTTTATCGTCAGCCAACTCGGCCGACACGACTTGCCTGGCGAAAAAAGCGGATCCTTTTGCGAAAAGATCAGGGGAATCCATTTGAACAAATCGCTGACAGGAGAGACCTTTGAGCGCTACCGGGTGAATCCGCTCGCACTGCCGGAAGATCAGGATGCACGCATGGCGATGCTGTATGAATACATTTTTCAAATCGAGACGCATTTGCCCTTCACGGGTACCGGCGTTCGGGAGTTGATCGAACAGATCGCGCCCGACTATCTTGTCTATGAATTCATGTCGCGAAACCTGAAGCAGCACCAGGATTTTTTGGCAGCACAAAGACGCAGTTTGGAATAGATTGCTTTTTCCCTAGTCCGCAAGTTCGAGTTGAGCCAGCGTCGCCGGCATACTGTGTCCGCTATTCACTTTGTCCGGCCCTGTAACCAAGTCAAAACAGGAACAGATGAGTTTTCCCTCCCATACGATGGGCTCGCCGGGCTGATTCAGTTCGCCGCGCAAACCATCACTGTCGGGGCTCGCTGCGTAGCGTTCCACAATGCCGTCCGGAGTAATTCTTCCGACCGCATTGGCACTAAAGTCCGCAATATAAAGATTGCCGCGATTGTCAAAAATCATCCCGTCGGTCGATTGAAGATTTTCGTGATCGACCGCAAAGAGTTCCTTGCCTAGAAGAGCCCCCAATGCTTTGTCGATCGTCAGTCTCCAAACCTCTCCATCTCCGAAATTGCCGATATAGAGTCTCTCTTCTTGATCAAATACGATACCATCTACGCCGTACTGGCAGTTTGGATCTTTTGTCTCGAAGATCGAGAGGATGTGCGGATCCTCTGCGGTATTGTCAATATCAACATCGGTTTCATCGAGGCCAAACTGATAGACACAGCTCAGCAGGTTCTCTCCGGAAGCCGTCGCCGGCGTCAGCAGACTCTGTGTGACATACATATAGCCACCGAGAATGCGAATACCGTTCGGGTGTTCCATGTTTTTCGCCACCGTGACCCAATCGAGGATATTTCCGTTCTCATCGGCCTTGATCTTCAGTATCCGCCCTTTATACTGAAGTTCCGGCGCACCCGACCATCCCTGGTTGTCGCAGAGATAAACATTTTCGTCGTCATCCAGCGCGATGCCCATATTGCGCGCACAGCCCGTTTCCGGATGAACGGGAACATCAAACCATTTTCGGATATTACCGGCTTTGTCGATTCGGATGACACAGCCCGGCAGGCTGACATCCGCATAATTCGGACAGGATACGATCAAATCTCCGTTTTTCCCGATTTCCATACTGTCCGGCGTACACACATAATCCGGCAGAATCGCAAATAGTTCCGATTGTTTCATAATAATATCTGCTCCTTCCAAAGTAATGGGGAGGGAGATTGTAGTCAAACTCCCTCCTGCTCAGAAAAATAATGAAGAAGAAAAGATAACTTGTTTCATCACAAAGCTTTTGACATAGTCATAGTTTTGCCAGTTTCTCGTATAAAGGAAGCTGACTCTGATAGGACAGTTCAAACAACTCTTTCAGGTTTCGGTATATTTCAAAATTTTCGCAAATTGGCTGCTTCCGTGTCTGAATCTGATTGAATTTTTCGTAATCAGAAAATCCAGATAACTCACCCGCCCCAATGCCGGCGATGACGGCCGCGCCGATGGCGGTAGCTTCTCCAAGATGTTTGAGCCGTACAATGTCCATCTCGAAAACATCGGCAAGTATCTGCTGCACGATCTCGCCCTGTGCCATTCCGCCCACGATCAGAATTTCTTTGATATCGACCGCATTGCGCAGAATACCGATAATGATATCGAGGTTCATTGCAATACCTTCTACAATACTGCGCATCATATCGCTCGTACTATGGTCATTTTTCAGCCCGATAAAGGAAGCACACGCATTACTGTTCCATCTCGGGCAACGTTCTCCCAGCAAATACGGCAGAAAAATCAGCGCATTGGATCCGGCCTTAGACGTCGCGATATTTCGGTTGATCACATCATATAGACTGTTGTCTTTGTTTTTTGCGGCCACCTGCATTTCCGCCTGACAGAAATGATTGATGCCCCATTCGAAGGCGACGGCAGCCGTCTGCATCGTGCCGGATGGAATCAGGAGTCCGGGAATCACATGCGCCCAGGTGACCGTTCTCATCTTGTCGTCAAAATAAGGCGCTTTCGATACGGTTGAGATCCATGAGGAAGAACCCACGCAGCTATAGGTGATGCCTTCCGATACGGAGCCGGCACCTACGGAAGCACAGCTTCCGTCTCCGCCGCCCAGAACGATCTTCGTTCCCTCCGCCAATCCACATTCCGCGCTGACCGCCTTGGAAACAGTTCCTACCACCGTAGTGGACGGAAACAGTTCCGGGAAGAGGCTTTTGTCGATATCCGCCGCCGACAAGATCTCGTCCGACCATGTCAGTGTATTGAGATCGAGCGCATTCGTGCCGGATCCATCGGAGTAATCCGTCATGAACTCACCGGTCATCCGGCATACGAGATAGTCCTTGGATTGCAGGAGTTTGTACGTTTTTTCAAAGACAAGGGGCTCATTATCCCGCACCCACATCAGCTTTTCCAGACTATAGGAGCTGCTGAGCTTGTGGCCGGCCAGCCGATACAACCGCTCCGGTGCAATATTGGCGGCCAAATCCTGTTCCTGCTTATCCGAGCGCGTATCAGCCCATATGATCGCATTCCGGAGCGCGTTACCGTCTTTGTCAACACATACACAACCCATCATTTGTCCGCTAAAAGATATCGCTGTCACTTCCTTCGGGT
Organism: Clostridia bacterium; assembly: GCA_025997195.1. Lineage (GTDB taxonomy): Bacteria > Bacillota > Clostridia > Peptostreptococcales > Anaerovoracaceae > WRMW01. The sequence goes on from BNUG01000001.1 coordinate 108,797, forward strand.
CAATATCATCCAACAGTCTTTTTGTGGCCGAACAAATCGCCTGCCACCAGTCTTCCGGATCCTGCTCTGCCCGATTGCCGTCAGAATACAGTACGGGATAAGAGGCCGTCACGCATTTTTTCATTTTGCCGTCTACGGAAAACAGCGTGGCCTTGTTGCCGCTTGTACCTAAATCATGGGCAATCAAATATTTTTCCATACTATTTCTCCAGACCTTTGTAATACCTTCCTATTGCGTCCCCGGCCAAAATGATATCCACAATCATGTCCTCCGTTACGTTGAACGGCTCAGCGGACCAGAAGGAATTCAGCGAACCTTTTGCTATGGTTTGCAGATTTTCTTCGGTAGGTTCTACAAAAAGCTCTTCCAGTGTAATCGGCAAGCCAACATCCACGCAAAACTTCGCTACTTCTTCAATCAATTCTTCGCTCGCGTCTTCCGCGATCAATTGGCAGATAATACCGAAGGCAACTTTTTCTCCGTGTAATGTTTTGCTTCCGACCGGCAGCGCCGTGATACCGTCACCGATGGAATGTGCACCCGCACAGCCCGTGTTTTCAAAGCCGAGCCCGCTCATAAGCGTGTTCGCTTCAATGATGTCCTCGACAGCCTCTGTGACGAGACCTTTTTCCGCGGCACGCTTCGCCAGACGCCCTTTTTTAATCACCGTTTCATAGCAGTACTCGGAAATGACCAACGCAGATTTACAGCGGCGGAACCCGCCGTGGGTGAACCAAATATAGTTCGCCGTATCCGAGGCATCGTTTGCCCTGGCCTCAAAAACCGTGGAGAGCGCGTCCCCCATGCCCGATACGAGAAAACGAATGGGTGCCTTCGCGATGATGGTGCTGTCAGCCAGCACAAGGTCAGGGTTCTTATCATAGAAGATCGCATGACTGTGCTCGCCGTTTTCCTTATAAGCGACTGACAAGGCCGCGGTAGGCGCATCCGTAGAAGCCGACGTCGGCGCGGTGATCATCGCGGCATGGAACCTCGACGCGACCGCTTTGGCGGTATCCATCGACTTTCCGCCGCCGATCCCCACAACGACCTCTGGCGCAAATTCTTTTGCTTTTTCGACAACCGTTTCGATCCGCTCTGCTGTTACTTCACCGGTAAACTCAAGTGTCATCAGTTCCGCGCCGTTTTCCTCATAGCTTTTTGTCAGCTTCTCCGTCAGATCCGCAAAGAAAAACGGATCGATGACCGCAAGGACTTTCTTGCCGTAGATGGACGTATATTTGACCAAATTTTCGATCTCTCCGGGACCCTGTACATATCGGCTCGGCGACCCCCATCCCCTAGTAGTTTTTTCGACATAACTCATTTTCAAATCCTCCTTTAGGCTTTCGACCGGCGTTCCCTAATACTTGATAACGATTTTCTTTACAAGCACCTTCTTTTCGACCAAATCAAAGGCATCTAAAATATTTTCGAAGGGAATAATGTGTGAAACATATTCTTTCAAATTCAATACACCCATGCGCAGCCAGTTGATGATCTGATCGTGCGCTGCCGCTTCTTCCGCCTTGACCGGAAACTGCAGGAATTTTACGCCCCAGTTATATGGTGCCTGTGCCCACGTCAGATTCAGTTCCAGTTTCGGTGAAATTCCATAGACACAGACTTGGCCATTGTCCTTGACAATAGAAAGGCCGGTATTGATCAATTCGTTGACGCCTACCGCATCGAGCACATAATCCGCACCGTTCGGAAGAATCTCGCGAACTGCCGTTACCGCATCGCGATCCTTACTGTTCACAAAGAAATCGGCACCGGCAGCCAGCGCTTCTCCACACTTCGCCTCCGCGATATCCACGACCACCACAGTTTTCGCTCCCAGCAGTTTTGTGAACTTTGTAAAAGTCAGGCCCACCGGACCTGCGCCGAAAATAACAAGTTCCATCCCGGGTTCGAATCCAAAATTCTTGCAGGCAGCCAGTACTTCGCGGAACGTCATCATCATCGCCCCATAGATGGGATCTATATCTGTCGGTAAAATCTTTTGCGTGTAGTATCCATCCCAAAAACCCGGCGTACCCGGTCCGTTTCCGAGCTCAGCCATTGCCTGCCAGTCACGAGCCACCGTATATTCCGAATAACCGCTCCATGCCGAATAATATTCTGTCCCCGGATATTTTCCGTCCGGTCCCATCTCTAGATACGGCAACGTGATCCGGTCGCCGACCTTCCACTGTTTCACGTTTTTACCAATTTCGACGACTTCACCGACCGCCTCATGTCCAAGCAGAGCCGGATACGTATCAAAGCCCTTGAAGCTACCATGAAGAATCTTTGTATCGGTCCCGTTGCATACGCCGCATGCCAGTGTCTTCGTCAGTACGCAATCATCCGCGATTTGGGGAATCGGGACCTCTACAACTTTCAGTTTGTAATCTGTTGTGACCGCAAGTGCTTTCATCTTTCCCATTTCATACTCCTCTCATGATCCTTAGTATTTTTTACCATTGCACGCTTTTAACCGCATCCAGCATCGTGCGCGCGTTTTCAGGCGGAACATCCGGCGGTATCGCATGTGTCGGAGAGAAAAGATACCCCCCGCCCTTTCCGAGAATCCGTATCGTTTCCACCGATTTTTCAAACACCTCCGCCGCGCTATGGAAAGGCAGAAATTGCTGGGTACTGATTGCTCCCCAGAAAGTCAGATCCTTGCCGTATTCATTTTTAATATGCTGCAAATCATAGACTTCGGGCTGCACGGTATTGTAGGCGTCAATGCCGATCTCGATCAAGTCCGGAAGAATCTCACTGAGATCGCCGCAGCTATGAAGAAGCACATATTTGCCCTTCGACTTCACCCTGGCGGTCAGTTCTTTCATAAAGGGTTTTATGAAAGTCCTGAAATGCGCCGGTCCGATCAGCAGTCCTTTCTGCTGCCCCCAGTCGTCCCCGAAATACACCCCTTCAAATTCTTCATCCAATACTGCGTCAAGCAACTTGTGCTGATATTCCGTGATCTTTTCGAAAATCCCCAAGACATGTTTCTCGTCTTCCGCCATCTTTATCATGAGTTCCATCATGCCGGTCATTGACCAGGCGCGCTCAAACATCGTATACGTCATGCGAAACATGCGAAAATGCCTGGTATCGGCACGCATAGCAGCAAGGCCTTTTTCCAATTCGGCCGTATCGATTTTCGGAAAAATATACTTGTCCGGTTCCTCAATATTCATGACATGGTTGATTGGCATACCGATGTCACCACCATCTCCGGATAGTTTCCAGTGAACGCCGAATACATCTTCGTAGACAGACTCTTCCACAAAACTCATACGCTTGTATTTTCCGAACATAATATTGGATTCCAAATCTGCTTCCACATCATCTACGGGATATTGTTTTATGTAATTTCCCCGAAACGCCGCTGTGGTTTCAAATGCCCAAGGGGTCAATTGCGTTTGCTTGTGATCGAGCGCATCGATCACATTCTGCCTATATGTCATTTTGACAACCTTTCTCTGTAGAATTCCGGGACGGCGACCCCTTCCGCTTTGTACCACTCCACGGCATCGATCGCAGGATAAAGCGCAATAGAACCATAGGGCTGAAAAGAGCCTGTCCGGATGACCGCTTTCGCTTTTTGCGCGATTTCCCCGGACAATTTAGCGTGCGGGACAAAAGCCTCCACGATCGTTGTGTCCGTATAAATCTCCCGGTATTTCTGTAACTGAACCGGATTGACTTCCTTCATTTCTTCGGCCAACTCATATTTTTCGATGATCAATTCCGCTTGCAGCAATTCCAGGATGCGCTCCGATTTCGGTACATTTTTTTCAATGGCAAGCTCGATCCTCGGGACGTCTTTGGGGATTGCAAATCCCGCATCACAAACAATGATCACATCTCCATGACCGAGGGAACCGATCAAGGCGCACAAATCCTTGTGCAAGATACCTTTCGCTTTCATGATTGCCTCCTGTTTCTATTCGTATCCGCCGCCGCGTGCAACATCAAGCATGACGGCGATGACCAGAACCACGCCTTTCGCGATCGTCTGCCAGAAAGACATGACATTCATGAGCGTCAGTCCATTTTGCAGGATTGCGAAAATCAGAACACCAAACAAAGTTCCAATAATACTTCCTTTGCCGCCATTCATGCTGGTGCCGCCGAGCACAACCGCGCCGATCGCATCCATTTCCAAACCGGTACCCGCTGCGGGAATCGCGGTTCCTGTCTGCGATGCTGTGATGATACCGCTTAATCCTGTCAACACCCCGCAAATCATGTAAATGATAAAACGCACAAATTTGACATTGATACCTGCCAAACGGCTCGCCTCCGGGTTGCCTCCAATCGAATAGGCCTTGCGTCCAAAAGGTGTATATTTCAATATATAGCCAATGAGAACAAACATCACGGCCATAATGATCACACAATAGGGAATCGTATTGAGGAAATAGCCTCTGCCAAGCCACTTGAATGCGGGGGCGGAAACCAACTGTGACTGTCCGCTTGTTGTCAGCATCGCGGCCCCCCGGAATATTGACATCGTTGCCAGAGTCGCAATGATCGGGACAATCTTGAATCTGGTGATCAGAACACCGTTTAGTGCGCCGCAGGCCAGACCCGTCAAAAGCGCAAGCATGATCCCAAGCGGCACACTGCCCGTTCCTGCGATCGTCAAGCCCGCGACCATGCCGCTCAGCGCGACGATCGACCCTACTGAAATATCGAGCCCGCCCGAGATGATGACCAGCGTCATGCCAGTCGCGCAAACCCCGATCACCGTGGAATACAGGAAGATATTAACAATATTTTTCAGTGTTAAAAAGTTTGGCGCGATGAATGAAAAGATGATGAACATTCCGACAAAGGCGATAATAACAGTCGCTTCTGTAGGGATACTTTTAAAACTCCTGATGTTCCCCGGATTTTTGATACTCAGCGCGTTTTTCATATTAGTTTTCTCCTACTGCACCCTTCATAAGTTTGTCCTGACTCATATCTGCATGAAGATATTCCGCTGTCAACCTTCCTTCAAACATGACAATGACCCGATCCGAAATCTGAAGCACTTCTGGCAAATCGGAAGAAATCATGATAACACCGAGTCCCTGCTCGCAAAACCCTTCCATCAACCGGTATATTTCTGTCTTTGCCCCTACATCAATCCCTCTAGTAGGTTCATTTAAGATCAGGATCCTCGGGTGTGTTGCCAGCCATTTTGCCAAAACTACCTTTTGTTGATTTCCACCTGAGAGTGTTTCTACTAAGGTATTGACGCTAGGCGTTTTGATGTTGAGTTTATCTTTCCAGTTTGCCGAAACTTCCTTTTCCGCTTTGCGGTCGATTTTGAATGGCTTGGAATAGCGATCCAGCGAAGCTGTCATGATATTGTTGCTCACAGACTGAATCAAGATCAATCCGTCTTTTTTTCTTTCTGCCGTTACAAATCCGATTCCATGTGCAATCGCATCGGCAGGTCTGTGAATATCTACAGGCTTGCCGTCAATTTCAATTTTGCCTTCCGACATTTTCTGTATCCCAAACAGGCACCTGGCGAGTTCTGTTCTGCCGGCGCCCATCAAGCCAAAGATGCCAAGGATCTCACCGGCTCGCACTTTAAAGGAAACATCTTTCAGATAGTCGGTTGTGACAGAAAACGTCTCTAGGATTGTATCTCCGAATGTAATTTCGTGTTTGGGGTAAAAGGACTCCAACTTACGCCCTACCATCATATGAATCAAATCTTCGCGATTCGCGTCCTTGATCGGAACAACATCGATGCGTTCCCCGTCCCGCATCACCAGAACACGGTCGGCGATCAAAAACAATTCGTCCAGTCTATGCGAAATAAAGATGATTCCGGTTCCCTTATCCCGAAGATCGCGAACCAAACCCAGCAGTTTCTCGGTTTCTTTCTCGCTGAGCGCTGCCGTTGGTTCATCCATGACAAGGATCTTCATATTTTGGGAGAGTGCCTTCGCGATTTCGACCAATTGTTTCTCTGCGACCGAAAGATCACGCATATAGCGATTTGTCCCAATGTCGACAGAAAGTGTATTTAGAATCTCATTCGCTTTTCGGTGCAGCTGTTTCCAGTCGATTCTCCGGCCCTTTAGGGGGTATCTGTTTAAAAAGATATTCTCTGCCACCGTCAAATCATTCAGGTAATTCATCTCCTGATAGATAATGCTGACGCCCTTTTCATTGGCTTCTTTCGGCGTTGTATAATGCTGCAGTTCGCCTTCGATCAGAATCTCTCCCTCATCCTGCTGATAGGCACCCGAAAGAATCTTGATTAGGGTAGATTTTCCTGCTCCGTTTTCACCGAGCAGGGCTAACACTTCCCCCCTTTTTAGTTCCAGATCAACATGATTTAATGCTAGGACGCCGGGAAATTGTTTCGTCACTTGTTTCATTTCGAGCAATGAAATTTCGTTGTTATTGTTCATTTATGTCTGCCTCCGGCGGCAAGTGAAAGTTATGTGTATTCTTAGAAATTGCAGGGGCTTGGGGGAAATCCCAGCCCCCGCAATCACATCAGGTTAATGCTTATTCAGGATAGTAATTATTGAAGTTTGCCTGCGTCAGGAAATAATGGGAGACAAAGGATTCTTCGGGAACCGACTCCCCTTTGGCAAGTGCGATTGCGATCGGAATCGCGACAGGTCCGTACTGTTCCGGAGAGAAACTCGCGCTGCCAATCCAGAAATTCGGTTCCGGCTTCCGAAGGTTTTCAAATGTCGAGCCAAAAGGTCCGCAACCGGCGAGAAGAACATCCGCCTGGCGATTCGCGATCTCAACAGCAGCGAAAGCACCCTGTGTTTCATCATCCTGATGGCAGCCAATAAGGATATGGGTCGCGTTCGGATTTGCGGTCAGCGCATCGGTTACCACTTTCTGAGCTTCCGCGGTCTGATCTTTTCCATCAACGTGAACGACCTTATCATCCGGCACATCAACCTTTGAACGAATGCCATCCAGAATACCGCCATTACGGAGCGTGTTGGTTTCGCCGTTGCTCATAGTTTCTACCGAGATAAAGAGATCCACAACGCCATCCCATTTATCAAGTGCCGCCTGTCCAAGGTTCTCTCCGCAGATAAACCCTGCCTTGTAATTGTCTCCGCCCATATAAGCGGCTTTTCCGGCAGCATTCTCAACAGGGATGTCAACCGCTACACACGGAATTCCAGCTTCGTCCAACATGTCCTTGATCTGCGAATTCACAGTAGAATCGTTCATATACTCGATAACGGCATCAACACCAGAACTGATCAGCGTATCGATATTCTGAACCGCCTTCGCACCATCCGCTTCATTGTCGACGCAAATCAGTTTTACGCCGGCCGCATCCGCTGCCTGCTGCATTCCTTTTTTGACCCAAACCATGTAATCACCGGAATCTGTCAGATTCGCGAACCCGATCGTCAGCGTATCCTCCTCTGCGGCGGGCTCGCTTGCCGACTCGCTGCTACTGCTGCCTGCAGGTGCTGCCACAAGTTCTTCAGTAGTCGTTTTCGCACAGGCAGCTAAGGTAAATACCATTACTAGGACTAGGGCTACAACCAATAATTTTTTCATTTTTTCTCCTCCTTTTTGAAATTGAAAACGCTTACAATTTATCTGAAAAAAAATGCTGCTCTGCAGATTTTCCTTCTTCTTCCTTTCAATACATTTTGCGCATTTTCCTCAAATCCTCTTTTTTCCGGATCGAATTTTCTACGCTCTACTTTCATATTTCCATTGATAATTGTAAACGCTTCCGTATTTTTTACAAGGATAGCACAAGGCATTTTTCCTGTCAACAAAATATTTTTTCAATGATTTCATTAAATAATTTACTGAAATATCAATATTTTTGACACAAATGAAGGAACATGTTACAATACCGACAAATTTATCAATGCACAAATGAGGTTTAATATGCATGTAACGATCAAGGATATTGCTGTAAAATCAGGTGTTTCGATGGCAACGGTTTCAAGAGTTATCAACAAAGCCCCGCATGTCAGTCAGAAAGCAGAGCAAAAAGTCCTGAAAGCCATCGATGAACTCAACTACATTCCCAGCGCCTACGCCAGAGGACTTTCCCGGCACGAGAGCGACATCATCGGTATTGTCATCCCTGAAATAACGAATCCATTCTTCGGCGAGATCATCACGGGCGTCACGCAGATCGCCGATGAAAAAGGTCTGAATATACTGATATTCAATACGGACGAGGACGCCGCCAAAGAAGCCCGCGTATTTCAAATCTTGCAGGAGTATCGGGTACGCGGTATCATCGTCACGCCAGTTACCGGCATCAATACCTTCGACAAAGACTATGTTCGGCTGTTTGAGAAACTTAATATTCCGATCGTGCTGATGGATAGGCGCATCAAAAATGGTAGATTCGATGGCGTTTTCTTTGATGACAGGGCTGCACTCTACCAAGCTACCTCTTTGCTGCTCGAAAACGAACATCGGAATATTACCATTCTCACCGGAAACCCCAAGCACGTCATCACTCAGGGTCGGGTACAGGGTTATCGGGATGCCTTCGAGGCATACAATGTCCCTGTCAGCGAAAAAAACCTGATTCAGGGCAAGTTCACAATCGAGAGTGCTTATGAGATTACAAAAGACCTGATTACAGACAAGAAGCTACCTACGGCATTCGTCGGAATATCAAACATGCTCAGCATGGGATGTCTCAAAGCCTTATATGAATATCATATTTCCATTCCGGAAGACATTTCTTTTGTTGGCTACGACAAACTGGAATTTTTCGATCTCTTGAATATCAATTTGACCCTTGTCGAAAAGGATGCCGTCGAAATGGGACGCCGTGCCGCGATGCTGATGATCGACAAACTGTCTGGCAAAAATACACAAAACCGGGTCGTCCTAATGCCGGAAATGGTCATACGAGGATCCGAACAGTTCCCGGCCAGAAATCAGGTTTAAGAGATCAAATCACCGCGCGGTACAGGCCCTCTACCCAAAGGTCTTTGTACAGCGTTTCAATATCACCCGCGCTGGGCGTTCTTCGCGTATTGGCCGGGCTTCCGCTGTCAAGCGCGTCTTGCGTCATTTTCTGGATTTGTGAAAAATAGACCTTTTGATCTACATCAAAATCCTGGATTGTCTTGACGTCCAGAGTCCGGAGCAAGGCGATGGTCGCCGTTACAAAGGCATCCGCACCCTCTGTGATACGCATGCCCGGCCGGTAGACGCCGATTGCCTTTGCCAGGTCGCAGAGCCGCTCTTGTGCGCCTTGTTGCACGAATTTCAGACAGACATTGAGCAGCATGGCGTTGGAATCCCCATGCGGAACATGGAAGAGAGCGCCGATCGGACGGCTCATCCCATGTACGATGGTGACGGAGGCATTGCTAAACGCGATACCGGCTTCGAGCGCGGCGATCGCCATTTCCCTGCGTGCCTGAATATTGTCTCCGTGCTTATATACCTCATAAAGGTTGTCAAATATCTTTCGAATGGCTGATGTGGCGTATAGATCCGTCATCTGGAACGCCTTCAGTGACGTATACGCCTCGATTGCATGCGTCAGCGCGTCTACGCCGGTGGATACAGTCACCGCAGGCGGCAGCGTCAGCGTGAAGACGGGATCGATCACGGCGAGATTTGCCATTAACCTGGCGCTGCTCAGCAGCATTTTGACCCCGGTTTTGGTATTGGTAATGATCGATACTTTTGTTGCCTCCGAGCCGGTTCCGGCTGTCGTCGGAATCGCCACGGTGGGCGGCAGTCTATGTTCTATTTTCTTTCCCTGATAATCCCGGATGCTGCCCCCGTTTGTCACCACGGCGCCGATCGCTTTCATCGCATCGATCGGGCTTCCGCCGCCGATGCCGATCAGAAATTCGCATTGGCTGTTCGTATATGTTTTTACCCCCTCGTCGATCATGATATCCGTTGGCTCCGCATTGATGCCGGGATATATTTCATATTTGATGCTGATCTTGTCCAGTTCATCCGTCAGGAGTTTCACATTTCCGATGCTGACCATGTGCTTGTCCGTCACAATCAAGACTTTTTTTCCATAGCCTCTCATGAGATCCATACTCATACGAACAGCGTCTGTTCCGGTTACAATATTCTGCGGAATTGAAAAAATATGTGCCATAATGCCCTCCTGATACCCTTTGTAACTAATTCAAACACAACCCATTCACCTTGTCAAAGTTTTTGTAAGCGGAGACGCCTTTCATTCCACCATCCTGTGCCGCATCAACGGCCGGAACACCATTTCTGTTCGGAAGCGTTATTCCTTCTCGAAACAATAGCCCACGCCGCGCTCGGAACTTATGGCGTAGCCGCTTCCTGCCAATTTCCTGCGCATCTGTGACACGGCGCTTTTGAGCGCGCCGCTGTCGCGATTTAAGGGCTTGCCCCAAATCTTCTTGTACAGATATTCGGCGGCCATGGTCTGCCCTTCATGCTGAACGAAATGCAGAAGCAATGAGAACTGTTTGGGCGTCAGCAGCAAATCCTCGCCGCTCACAAAGGCTTCACTTGCCGCAAGGTCTAATTTTAACGCGCCCTTTGTAATCGTTTCGGGGATGCGCTCCACATTGCGAATCATGGTTTCCACCCGCGCGAGCAACACATCATAATCAAAGGGTTTGGGCAGATAATCATTCGCCCCGGCGCGCAGGCCCTCGGCAATGTTTTGCGGCCGCCCCCATGCGGTCAGAAGAAGCACAGGAGTATGGTCGCCTTTCTCCCGCAGCTCGCGCAGCAGGTCAAGCCCCAAGCCGTCCGGGAGCATAATGTCCAAAAGGATCGCGTCGGGCGCGCGCGCCGCCAACTGTTCCCGCGCTTCTTTCAGCGTTTCGGCGGTCAGCACGGCATAGCCGCGCGCCTCAAAAAAGGTGCGGTTGTTTTGGAGCAAATCGCGTTCGTCCTCCACCAAAAGCAGCGTTTTCATTCGCCGCCCTCCGTTTCTTCCGCGAGGGCGGCGTTGATCATATCTGCCATCTTCATGATTTCCGCTTGCGATTTCGTCAGCAACTCGTCGGTCTGTTCGGGTTTCAGCTTTGCAATCTGCACATTGGTGGAAACCTTTGTCAGCGGCGTCAAGAGGGCGTGGCTCATTTTGTAGTAGAAGTCGTTTTTCGCTTCCGCTTCCTCGCTCTTTCGCCTGGCGGCCTCGGCTTCCGAGACGTGCCGAACCGCCGTTTCCATCAGCACGCAAATCAGCAGAATCGCCGCGTAAACAAACACGCGGACAAAAACAAAACTGATCGTTTTGGGCGTATCCACGATAAAGTAATTGCTTGTGAACACAGTGATGCCGAAAAAGAGAACCGGCAGCAGCCAAAACAGCCGCCAAAAAGGCGTGTCGCGGAGAATGTCGGGGTTTGAATAGAGGCGCCTAAGCAGCAGCAAAAGCGGCGGCAGGGTGAGCGCGGCCACGGCGAAAGTCACCAAAACCGACACGATCCCGCCCGGCGCCCCGCCCGCCCAATTCACCCCAACAAAATTGCCGATTTCCACGGTAATGGTGTGGTAAGCGGGGCTGATCGCCAGCAGAAAGAACTGCTGCAAAAAACGTTTCCGAAAAATGAAAAAGGGAACCAGCATCTGCGGGATACCAAGCACAATAATGCTTAAATTATACTGCCCGATGTTTTCGCTGGCCCATTGTCTGAGCAACAGCGTCCCGGCGAATTGAAAGGCGATAATGCATAGGTAAACGATAAGAATGCTGCGCGTTTTCCAGTCCCGCGTTTTCCACATAGGGTAAAGCCGCAGGCAAATCCCCGTCACATAGGTCACGAGGAAATTCAAAAACACCGTCAATAGCATCATGTTTCACTCTCCTTTTTGACAAGCAAGTCAGAGAATACCACATGCCGAATAACAACAGCAAATACTCGCAGGAGATACGAAAACAAGCGGCCTGCGCTTTTCACGCAAACCGCGATTTCACAATCTTATCCCGCGGGACCTCCTTTGTCCGGCAGATCGGCTATTTCTCTATTACCTGAAATCGTGTTGTTCCGATTGCAGCAAAGCAAGGCTCCTATCCTCATAAACACGTATCGCGTATTGCTGGATATCCACGACTTTCCCCTTATCGCTTTTCGTTGTAAACGTTATCACGACATCGCCGGGAGATACGCCTTGAAACCATATCGTCCTGCCGCCGGGCGGGTCGTCTTCCGGCACAACGAGGAAATCTTCATCCTCCGCCGGTTCCGGTTCCGGCGGCCGACTGCCTTCTTCAAGAAGACCGTCTACACTGAATTCGTAGGCCCATGTTTCACCGCTCCCGCCGTCCCATGCCATATATACAGGTAAAACGTCATATCGCTCATCGGCCGGCGGGTCGGGGTAATCTCCCGGATTCAAAGACGCTACCTTGGGGGAACCGCAGCCCGCCAACAGCCCTGTGCACATTACGAGAGCAAAGATAAGGGCAATTATAATCGTACGTTTCATGTATATCCTCCTTTTTCAATCGTCCTTTTTGAACGGCATAAACGGTACAAGTTTCGCCGCGAAACTGTGCGCGGTCATCGTTTGCAGCCAGACCTTGCCGGGGCCTTCCACCGTCGTCAGAAACAGCCCTTCTCCGCCAAACAGGATATTGGCAAAGCCCTTGACGCGCTCGACGGAATACGTAACGCGCTTCTCGAATACGGCGACGTTTCCGGTATCCACCTTGAGTTTTTCGCCCGGCGCGAGGTCGATTTCCTTTATGCTGCCGTCAAGTTCAAGAAACGCCGTACCGTTTCCGGTGATCTGCTGAAAAACAAACCCTTCGCCGCCAAACAGCCCGGCCTTCCAGCCCGGAAGCGTGTATGCCTCAAGGGTCACGTCCGGCTGTGCGCATAGGAATGCACTCTTTTGGCAGATGTACGGTCCTTGCGCCGCGTCGAGCGTGAGGATATTGCCGGGCATCGTCGAAGCGCAGGTAATGTACTGTCCGCTCCCCGTCGCCGTGTAAGTCGCCATGAACAGCGAATCGCCGCTGATCATACGGCCAAGCCCCTTAAGGAAGCCGCCTTTCATGTTTGTTTCCATATTGATCCCTGCCGACATCCAGGTCATGCCGCCCGACTGCGTGTAAATGGCCTCGCCGTTTTCCAGATGGACTGTCACTGCAGGCAGGTTTTCTCCGAATACTTCGTAATGCATCATGATCTCCTTTCAAAAATAATATATTTTATTCGTCCAACAAGTAAATCTCGCCTCCTTCCACCGAAAACGCGGCCGTTTCGGACAAATAGCTGTTGTTCCGTACGTCCACCATCTCAAACATGATGATGTACAGACCGTCGCCCAGGTCGGCTTCTTCAAAGCGGGTGCTCCCGGTCACAGTCAGGCTTTCTACGGCCATTACGGTAAACTCCTCGTCTTCGTCCTCCATGTCGAACATGACATAATGCAGCGGTTCGACCACATCGCCGGGAAGAAGCTGCCGCAGATTCTTGTCCACCATGCCGTTTTCGTCGATACCGCGCCGTGCGCCGAGAATCCGGTATTCCTCGTCGTCGTAGGTATAACTGACGCTGAGGGAGTATTCCTCACCGTTCAGCAGGACAGGCACGGTATAAAGTTGGTACTCGTCCGCTTCGTCGGTCAGTTCCATATAGACAAGACATCCGTCGATACTGCCCCATACGCCCCGGAAATTGTCCATGAACACGCCGCTTTCCCAATCCGCGTCCAGATCGTTGTCCCGGCCGAGCAGTATGATGATCTCCTCTTCCTCGTCATAGTACGCGACATAGCAATAAACGCCGGTCAGTTTGTCCGCGGTCTCCGGCCCCAATTCCAGCACAGCGTATCCGTCGTCCGTGTAGGTAAGCGGAAAATCTTCAAGACCGTCACCTTCAGAGTCCGGTACGCTCGTTTGTGTGATCTCCTGCGGCTGAGAATATCTTTCGGCTAAATTTCGTACATATCGTTCGCCATCGCCGGAAAGGCTGCCGGTGAGCTGGAAATCATAAAACCACTGGAACGGGTCGTCGTCTCTCAGCGCCATATAACCTCTGAGATTGTCGTAATCCCCATCGAAATTGTAATACTTGGACAGCCCGCTTGACCGATTGCGGAGCGGCCCCCTTACCTGATACACCACACAGTCGTCCAATGCGGACAGCAGAGCGCGCCCATACTCCGGCAGCAGACTGTCACCGGCTTGCCGCACAATATCGCCCAGGTCGACCATATTGGTATAGCCGTCCCAGGAGTTGTTGCCGCCGTAGCTGACCGCGCTCCTGGCCGCCCGTCCGTACTCGCTGAAATAGGACGGTTCGACGCAGGCGTAGATCAGCGATTCCGCGCCTATGTCGTAATAGGCGGACATCAGAGTGTCCACGCGGCCCAAATCCACCACGGAGAGGGTGATCTCGTCAGCCAAATCCTCGTTGGCGCAAGCCGCGTAATAGGTGTCGCAAATCACCTGTCCAAACCGTGCGGCGCTCATGCCGGGCGCGTCGGCCAAGGCCTGAAAAATCCCTGTATATTCCCAGCCGAGCGCGGGTTCTGATTCCTGTGAAGCCACCATGTAGCGGGCAAGTCCGTTCAGCGAATCCGCCACGTCGATGGTCGCCATCAGGCAGGCGTCAAAACCTATCATCTCATAAGGCGGGGTTTGTTTCGACGGCGTGACGACCGACTCAAAAGCCGTGCGTATTTCCGGCAGCGTCAGCGCGTCGTAATCATACCGCTCGTCAAAAGCGACGCCGGCCACGCTGCCGCCACCGTGATCCCAGAAAATTACGATCTGACGGTCGGCAGGATAATTTGTGCCGCAGAACTGCAAAAAATTCTCCAGCGTCCGGCTGTCGCCCATATTGGCGCTTGGCAGTTGGTCTACCAGCGCAAGACCCTCACTATCGTACAGATAACGGCTGTTGCTATCGGCAACCGCGCCGTTGTGCCACTGGCGCGCACCGCCTGTTTCTATGACGACGCTGATGTTATCGGGAAGCCGTACCTGTGTCATTTCTTCCAGGTCGCCGCTGGCGAAGCCGCCGTCCGACTCAAGATCACTGCCGCACAAGTACCAGTAAACCGCCCAGGTGCCGTCGAAATCCCCTTGGTCGTCCAGGATCGCAGACGTCTGAAAGGGCGTCGTTTCCGCAAAATCGTAACCCGCCGGTTCCACTTCCTCGTCGCCAAGGGCCCATAGCAAAACAAACAGAACCACGACCACTCCGGCCAGAACAAACGGCCATTTGCGTTTTTTCTTCACAAATTCACGCCTCCTGATATCAATCGTTTATTTTTCGTTAAGAACTTCTATCATGAATGACATCAGTTCCTCATCGTCCAGACTCAGCAAGTAATTCAACTCGTCCTCGTCAAGGGTTTCGGCCAAATACGAAAAAAACATTTCCCATTCTTCATCCGTCCAATCATAAAACTCATAGTACGCGTCGTCAGAATCAGCACCGCCGGGCGCGGTTTCTCCCGAACCGGCGTGACCCGCGAACCCGCCACCCGCCAGTATCTCATCCAACGCGTCAGAGAATTGAGAAGAACCACTCTCCCGCGAACCGGTTTGTTCACTGCCGCTCTGCGCCGAAGGCGGCGCGAAAGCGTTTCCGTAATCCGGTATTTCCGGCTCATCGAAAAGGAGCAGATAGCCGACGTAAATGACGGCCACGACAACGCAGACGGCGATGGCTATGAAGATCGCTTTGAGGGCACAGCCCAATCTGCCCTTCTTTTTCAACGGCGGGTCTATCAGATCAGGCTGTGGGTTGTTCAATGGGTTTCCGCCGGCGTCTTTCATTTTCTTTTGCTTGGTTAAGTTCCGCATTCACTACGAGTTCGAAATCGTCTTTTGCCATTTCCGTACTCATCTAAATTTTGAAGGTATTTCCTGTCTTCTCGTCTGCTACGGCAGGACGATCGGGATGGTAAGCATGAAGATCGTCGCGGCGATAAAGCCCACGCCGGACACGCCCATCAAGATGTATTTCTCCTTCAGTCCCTTGAACGAAGTAGAAATGCCAAGCAGGAACAGTACCACCGCGTAGATGACCGAAACCAGTCCCTGATTGTCGCCGTGGGTGTTGTTGGTGTTGCCATCCTCAAGCATGATCTCCGCTTCTTCAAACTTTTCATCGGCTGCCGCGAAATACGTCTCTATAAAGTCCTCGTTGTCAAAGGGCGAAACATATTCCTCGAACCCATCCGCCCATTCCATAGCCGCTGCGAAGTCATCCGTTACGCTGTCCTCCATGATCTGGTTGATTTTGTATTCTATTTTCTCCACCTCATCCAAATCGCCCTTTTCCTCGGCGAAGGAATCGTCGATATACAGACCCATCAGCTGATTCCATAGCATCAGATCTTGGTTGAGATTCTGCATTCCCTCGTTGTACATGGAGTTGGCCTCGGCATTGAGGTTGTTGGACTTTGTGTACTTTTGATCCATCAGGCTGCCGTGCAGCCCGCCCTGCCATGACGACCACGCCGTAGCAACCGCCGTGATGCCGAGCATGATGACAACGATCAACTCAATGAGCTCTTCCTTCGTCTTTTTCGTTTTTACTTTTGCTTCCATTCACGAACCTCCTTACTTTAGAAAGCACTGATTGAATCAGCACTTGCTTTACAATGCGCCAAGCGATTTTCACGCCGCGTCAGCACAACACTAAAAAATATACAATCGAATTTAGCATAGCCTATCCGGACATAAAAAACGCGAAGGTTGCAAAATCGTTACCTTCGCGTCGCATCATTTTAGCCGAAAACCTATAAAAATACAGAAAACCATTGAAAAATCAACAGTTTTCTAACAAAATATGTAAAGGTTTCTAAAAAAAGATGCCGTTACACATTCATTTTTAGTTGTTTTGGCTCGTTCAATATTTTCTGTAAATAATCATCAACCCCCATCTGATTATATCTTTCTGATAATTTATCTTTTAGATTCAATAATCTTTTTTCAGCTGTTCTCGCTAATTCCATATATGTATATGCACGAACTTCACCGTACTCGTGTTGGTTGCTGTCGGAGAGAGTCTTTTTGTTTCCAATATTAGTATTTATACTATTCCCAACTACAAAAGCCTTTATGTGGGGTTTTGCATTAAGTGTATTTCCATTGTATATAAAATCAACATATTCTTCTGCCTGATTCATTTCATCACGCTTAATTTCAAAACCACCCTTTTTTAGTTCAATGATAAGTATCTTACTTACTTTGAGTATTTCATTTTCGTCAAATTCATCCACCGAAGAAACGCCAACAGAGAAGTCAGCCGCAATTACCAAATCCGGACGCTTTGACCAGTTGATTTCTGTTGTCACATTTTTTTTATTTTGAAAAAATTCTTTCATTACAGTTGAAAGAGTCCTGTTTGAAGTGTAATTTATTGTATCGTACTCGATACCAAACAACCATTTTGCCTGAGTTACCAAAGGATGTAACGTATGTAGTTCATCTACGGTTCTATCTGCACATAACGTTTCAATTGCTGAAATTACTTTTAAGCGACCATCTATTTCGTCAAGTACTGTTCTAATATCAAATATTGACCATTCAGCTAAAATATCATCTAAAGCATTGAGTTGTTCACTATTCAATGTTGCCAATTTGCTCAACAGAGACAATCCATTTCTTGATTGTAAAACATTGATCAACGCTTGAATAATGAGATTAAGTTCATCAGAATCGACCTCTGGCTTTTCTTCTAAATATGAGTCAAAAAACTCTTTCAAATCATACCTTGATGGAATAGACAATTTTTCAATTTCATCTAAGTTTTGCTTAATAACTTCTCCGCGAACTTCTTCCGTCCGGCCTCGATAATAATTCGTACGAAATTTACGAACATATGCAGTGATAGCTTTTTGGGTTTCTATAACGTTTTGAGTTCGATTAAATCCAGACCAATCGTACTTTACATCACCGTGGAGAAAGTCTGCTTGTACTACTATGATATGGTTTAATGCGAATTTTCTTCTTGCATCTTCGACACGAAGACCGCCAATTACCCAATCAGGATTTCCAACAAGCCTTTTGCCAACCCAAAACGCAATGCCGTTTTCAGCTATTGTCTTTTCTCCCTCTGGTACTTCGTAAATGATGATCTCGACCTCATCGTTATTTACTGAAATTTTCTCTTGAACTACTGCATTTGTGTATTGTTGATAGTCTACCAACTCTCCATTAATATAAATCTCGAACTCAGGATCAAATAAAAATCTGTATGACAAAGCGCGCTTCAATTCATTTGCCGTTGGCAATTTTTTTCTCGCGTTGACTATTAATTTTGTTCCGTTATCTTCACAATCCACAGTACTATGATCAACAACAGAAAATGCCGAAGTATCGTCATTGTTGACGGAAATTTTGTATATATTCCGTTTATTGTCCTTACACGTTTCAATAGTATATGAATCATCAAAACACAACATAGCATGGCGGCCAACACCATTTCTTCCGTATGCTAATCGGCGAATTTTTCCTCTTTCAGTTGGATATTCAATATATTCGCCCTGGTGAGCAACTCGATTGTAGGCAATCACCATCCAACGATTATTAAACTCGTTTTCAGTCATTCCAGAACCATTGTCTTGAATAACAATTTCGTCCCCCCAATTTTCCGGAAGGGAAATATTTATCTTTGTTGCCCCTGCGTCCCACGCATTAGCAACTATTTCAGAAAAAGCCACCGAGATATCATTGATAACACTCGGATAGGTGCGTTCAAAAAAATTCTGTTCGAATTTTTGAACCATCAATGCTTTTGACATATAACCCGTATCCTTTCAAATTTGAATCAGTTATTATCACAATTGCAAATTGGCTTGCATTCAATAAATAGCGAAATCTCTCAATATCTTACGCGCGACATCCTTTTTCTTGCGTCATTATAGCACAGAGAAACTTCTGTGTGCCTATGGCTGGAAGATAATTGACGTGCCACGACAATGCAATTAATAAATCAACGAATCTCTATAATCATTCAGGGATTATTTCAGCCAAATCATCTTCAATGTCAAGTCCATACGCCTTGGAGATTTGCCCCGGCATGACACCAAAAACACCCCTCATATTCCTATTCGCTATTCACTTAATTTCTTATTGATCATTTCAAGTTCTAATACGCGATTATCCTCCGTCAGTATGCGCATTTGGTTGATTGCTATTGCGTTAAGCTTTTCCAGCCGAATAGATTGCGGCAATCCATCGTCAATCAGAACGGAATTCAAACTCTCAAGATTTGAAAGACAAACGAGTTGAGAAACATTCGCATAGTCACGTATATTCCCTTTTTTATCAGGATTATTGTCTTTCCATTGCCTTGCTGTTGTTCCAAATAGAGCAACATTCAGTACATCCGCTTCATTCGCATATATTTCATTCACTTGTCTAACGGTCACTTGCGAAGGAATCAGATTTTGTTTTATCGCATTCGTATGGATGCGATAATTTATCATTGTTAGATTTCTTTTGATGTCCCAACCCAATCGCTTTTGTTCTTCACCTTTTAATCGGTCAAACTCCTTCACCAAATATAATTTAAATTCCACCGAGACCCACGAGGCAAATTCAAAGGCGATTTCTTTGTGTGCGTAAGTCCCGCCGTATCTCCCGGCCTTAGAGAAGATGCCTATCGCATGTGTTGCTTCAATCCATTTTTGAGGAGTCAGGACAAAACTATTTAATCCGGCCTGTATTCTAACCGTGTCGAATTCGACACGGTTAAAAAAATCGTTATTCAGCGATTCCCAGATTCCTAGGAACTCTACCGTATTTCGGTTGCGCATCCAGTTTTGAATAATATAACGAGGATTTTTATCATCCTTAAACTTTGCGATATCCGTCAAACTAATATAATCGGCTTGATTTGATTCACTCTGCACAGATACAGGTAAACCTTTGGGATACACCGTTGATGTTGTTTGTTTTAGCATATCTACACCTCACAATCTGCAAGCCATCACCATAATTTAAGATTACTTTATCATAAAAACAAACGTTTGCAAACATATGTTTTTGTATCGCGATTGTGATGCGATGCAAAATACTCTGCATCCTTCATTTGACGTTAGAAACGTATGGCTATCCTATCATTTTCAAGAGTTCTATCCTGCCATTTTCAAATAGCATTGTGTCCAGACAGAAAAGCATAGTCTGCATGGCACTATCGTTGAAGTATTTTTCTATTTTGTTAAACAGCCTGATGTTTTCTCCGCTGTACTATATCCCAGGTTTCTCTATCAATAATAGCTTCGTGATTATTTTCAACGGAATTTTAACAGAAAAAAAGGACACATTCTCTTACAAAAATGTATCCTTTAACATGGTGGAGATGGCGGGAATCGAACCCGCGTCCGAAAGCGTGTCCGTCAGGATCTTCTCCGAGCGCAGCCTGCGATGGGTTTATTCGCCTTTTTCGCGCATCACAGGCGCGGCGCGAAATCGGCTATCCCGGTTGGTCCCCTGCGTTACCGGGAAGTGGCGCAGAGTTTTCCCTGATGTCGTCGCCGGATTCCGGGTCTCAGGGTGAACCCGGGCCGACGTCGCGGGGCGGGACTAAGCCGCCAGTGCGAAATTGGTTTTTGTTTTGCCGTTTAAAAAAACAGTTTTGCCGCTTTTTAACGTAGACTTCGACAACTACGGCTCGCTCATCCTGCTTGTGCGCTCCCGTCGAGACCTTTACATCCCCACGACTACGAATATAGTATACTCTTTTTTCTGTTTCTATTCCATGATACGCAAAATCATTTCGGCGAATATTTACGAATATTAGCGAATATTAGACGTAGCGATGATCGATCAATCTGTGATCATTCCGCGATATAGATATTGATCGCGCGCACGGTTTCCGCATACAGACGCTTGAACGCATCCACGTTTTCCTGCGCCGGCGGATTGCCGCTACGCAGCTGGTCCATGAGTATCACGCTGCTTTCATAAAAAGCCGCCAACGAGAGATTGCCCGCGACGCCCTTAGCCGCATGCACGATTTCCCCGGCTTTGATATAATTTCCGCTCACAAGCGCCGCGTCCAACGCAGACACATCGACACTCGCCTCAAATTTGGCGACTAGCTTCTTGTAGAGTTTTTCATTGTTTGCGACCCGCGGAAGGCCCGATGCCAAATCAATATATTTGCTGTCAGCAACACCCATTGCTTATATCCTCTTTCCAGATTTTCGCCGATCGATAAATAATAATCATACTCTTGCGCCGACTGTTTCGCGGGGCATTTACAATCCCATCATATAGGATTGCTCAGCGCGCTGACGCTCCGTGCCGTCCGCCAGATCCGCCGCGGTAACCTGCGAAAGCGTATCTTTGAGAGCCTTGTCCACGGCGTCGAAAACCAATTGTTTCAGTGCGATCTCCATGCCGGCATCATTGGTTCCGGTCGCTTCCTCCGCTTGTTCCGCGAACGAGATCTCCAGTACGGAAAGTACATCCCAGGCTGTGATCTTTGACGCCGAACGCGCCAACGAATAACCACCCTTTGGTCCTTTCACAGAGACGAGAATCCCGGCCTTCTTTAACTGTGCGAAGACCTGCTCCAGATAGATTTTCGAAAGCCCCAGTTCTTCCGAGACACTCCCTACCGTGGTATTTGCACCACTTTGTTGTCGGCTCGCGATCACGGTGACCGCAGCCAGCGCATAGCGCCCTTTCGCTGATATTCTCATATGGGGATTATACTACAAAAATACATCATCACGCGATATAGTTTTTCAAAACAAGCAACATTCATAAAGACCAAATCAAATCAAAAATTACAGTCAACCGTGCTTCCGCCGCGTATATTACAATCCATTTCATGATAAAATAATAAAGATTGTTTTTCTGAGAATGGAGATGTAAGAAATCATGAACGAGCTGCTTGAAACACTAAAGATTACCAAGACGACGCATCCGAAGGAAAAGCCTGATCCCGCCGCGCTGGGGTTTGGGCAGGTCTTTACGGACCATATGTTTCTTCTCGACTATGACGAGGGACAGGGCTGGCACGATCCGGTCATTGTACCTTACGGGCCGATTCCACTGGAGCCGGCGGCGGCGGTGTTTCATTATGCGCAGGAAATGTTTGAAGGACTCAAAACCTATATCAGTGCGGATGGGGACGGACTAAGGCTTTTCCGGCCGGACATGAATGCGAAGCGAACCAACCAAACCAACGCGCGGATATGTATTCCGCTCATCGATGAGGAAATTTATGTAGGCGCGATCAAAGCGCTGATCGGGATGGATCGGGACTGGGCGCCGGATTATCCGGGGACGTCACTTTACATCCGGCCCTTTATCATCGCGACCGAGTCCTTCCTTGGTGTGCGGTCTTCGAACAGTTTCAAGTTCATCATCATTCTGTCGCCAAGCGGGCCCTATTACAAGGGCGGTCTGACGCCGACGAAGATCTATGTCGAGGACAATTATGTACGCTCCGCCGAGGGGCTGACAGGCGATGCGAAGATCGGTGGCAATTATGTGATCGGCCTCAAAGCACAAGCCTGTGCACACGAAAAAGGTTACGATCAAGTGCTGTGGCTCGACGGGAAAGAGCGGCGCTATGTCGAGGAAATCGGCACGTCGAACGCGTTCTTTGTTATCGACGGCGAGGTCTATACCGCGCCGCTGACGGGCACAATCCTTCCGGGTATCACGCGCGACTCCGTGCTTACGATTCTGCGGGATAGAGACATCCCTGTGCGGGAAGAACGGTTTACGATCCATGAGGTCTATCAGGCGGCCGATGAAGGGCGCTTGTCCGAGGTCTTTGCTGCCGGTACCGCCGCAGTCATATCACCGGTCGGCGAAATGCTCTGGAAGGACCGGCACATCACGATCAATGGCGGCGAGATCGGTTCCCTGTCGCAGGAACTCTATGATACGATCACGGGGATTCAAAGTGGGTACCTACCGGACACCCACGGCTGGACAGTAAAATTATAATTATTATATAAGAAGGAAGAAAACCATGAAACATTACATCTCGGCATTGGTTGACAACAAAGCGGGCGTGCTCGCGCGGGTCTCGGGGCTCTTTGCCAGGCGCGGGTTCAATATCAACTCGCTCGCGGTCGGAGAGACGAACGATCCCACGGTTTCGCGCATCACGATCGTTGTCGACGGCGACGATTATATCGCGGATCAGGTCACGAAGCAGCTTTCGAAGCTATTTGTGGTGCGGACGGTACGGCTGCTTGATCCCGAGTATATGGTGCAGCGGGACCTTGTGCTCGTCAAGGTGAAGATCACGCCTGAACAGCGCGGGGAGATTTATGATCTCGTGAAGATCATGGGGTGTGAGATCGTCGATATCAGTCATACGACGCTGATGATCGAGTTTGACGACCGTACGCCGAAGGTCAATCTGCTCATTGACCTACTTTCCAAATACGAGATTCTGGAGATCGTACGTACCGGCACCATCTCGCTCCAAAAGGGTGAGGGCACCGTCTACGATCGTGAAGAATAGGATATGCTATTTTTCGTAATTCTCCGGGGAGAGAAGGGGAGGGACGACTATGAAAAGTGCAGTCGCAATCACTTATGAATTGGACGATGCGGCGGTTGCTGCCGGTCAGCTAGCCGATTCTATCCGTGAAAAACTCACACTTCTGAAACATTCGGTCGGGATCCTGCTGTGCGATGCAGATATGGATGGCGCTACAGTCACAGCCAAACTCCAGGATTTGCTTGGCGTCGAAGTAGCCGGTATGACGACCCTTGCCACGCTGGATCCGGATGGTCATCACGAAGCGGCGGCCTGCCTGACGGTTTTGACCGCAGATGACTGCGGCTTTTTTACGGGAGTTTCCGAGTCGCTCCGGGCGGGTGATTTTCGGAAAAAGATCACCGGTGCGTACCAACAAGCAGGTTCTGCGGCCGCAGCCGGAGGGTTCGGCGGCAATCCCGGTTTGGTGTTTGTATTTTGCCCGTACGGGATGCCGTTTTCAGGAGACAGATACCCGGACGTGCTCTCGGAGGCGTCGTGTGACGCCCCTATCATCGGTGGCGTGGCCTCGGATGATTACGATTATGAGCGCGCGCGGGTTTTTTGCACCGGACAGGAATACCGGGACGCGATGGTTCTCATCAGCGTTTGGGGCGCCGTAAAGCCGGCCTTTGCCATGCGCCATGTGACCTCTAGGTTTGCCGAACGTATCCGTCGCGTGGTGGAAGCAGAAGGCAATGTGGTGTATCGGGTAGGCGACGAAACCTTTGTCGAATATTTGGAGGGCTTCGGGCTCAAGACCGATGTGGAAGATCCCTTGCTGGCCTTCAATTCCTATCCGATGATGCTGACACAAGAAGGCGGCGACGAGACGCCGCTGATGCGGCATATCTTCGCTCTGGATCATGAGACCGGGATCGGGTCATTTTTGGGTGACGTCCCGACCGGAACGCTGGCCAATATCTGCCTGGTCAACAAAGAGGATATCATCTCGGCATGCCGGATATCGGCCAAAGATCTTTTAGCGGCACGGGATCTGCAGCCGGATTATGAATATTCCACCGTCCTTTGTTTCTCCTGTTGCGGGCGCGCTATGATACTCGGCAAGGAAGGGGACGCGGAGGGGCTTGTTTTGAAAGAGCTGCTCCCTGCGGATCTTAAGCTTGCCGGTGCCTATTGTCTGGGTGAAATTTGCCCGGTACGCCATCAGGACGGAAAAGCCACAAGCAGATTCCACAATTGTTCCTTTACTTTATGCATGATATAGGAGAGATATGTCAGCCGATCAACCGGAAAATTTAAAAAAAGAATTTCATCAGCTTTCCAGGCAATACAAAAAATTGGAGCGTGACTACAAGTCGCTTTCCATTATGCATGAGCAGACCGAACGTCTGCGCAATTCCAATGAGGCGGCCAAGGCGCTTTCCAATTTCTACAACCGGCTTTTGCTGAAGAACACGCCGGGCATCACATTCATGTTGGATTTGAATATGCAGTTTGTGCTCGGCAGCGAAACCACCGTCGCGCTTTTGCGCTACGGCGATATGCGCGAGATGGTCGGGGTTGCCTTCCTCACCCTGTTTAGCGGCGTCATGCCGGCGGAGTGGCTGGAGTCAACCGAAAAAATATGCCGGGAGGTCATGGAGACCCGCGCGCCCGCCGCCTATGACGAAACCATAACAACACTGAGCGGTAAAGAGATCTCTTTTCAGATCACGATCAACCCTGCCGAGGAGTGGGATGGCGTTTGCCGGGGAGCTGTCGTCGTGATGAACGATGTCTCAGAACTTTCCCGTGCACGGGAAGAAGCATTGCGCGCAAGCCGCGCCAAGGGCGATTTTCTCGCCAACATGAGCCACGAGATACGCACGCCAATGAACGCCATCATCGGCATGACCGCCATCGCCAAAGCGGCGGTGGAGGCGGAGCGCAAAGATTACTGCCTGGACAAGATCGAGGACGCCTCCACACATTTGCTCGGTATCATCAACGATATCCTGGACATGTCGAAAATCGAAGCGAACAAATTCGAACTCTCTCCTGTCCATTTTTCCTTTGAGAAGATGCTCCAGAAAATAACGAATGTCATCAATTTCCGCACAGAGGAAAAGCAGCAGGATCTGCATGTCCGTATCGACAAGGACATCCCCCGTACTCTGATCGGAGACGACCAACGGCTTTCACAAGTGATCACGAATCTGCTGACCAATGCCGTCAAGTTCACGCCGGAACACGGCTCAATCCATATTGACGCCCATCTGCTGAAAGAAGAAGACGGCGTCTGCACCATCGAGGTAGTGGTGACCGATACGGGCATCGGGATCAGCGAAGAGCAGCAAGCCCGCTTGTTCACCTCATTTGAGCAGGCGGACACCAGCACCTCCCGCAAATTCGGCGGAACAGGGCTGGGACTTGCCATCTCCAAACGCATCGTGGAAATGATGGGCGGATTGATCTGGGTCAAATCTAAGCCGGAAAAAGGTTCTGTGTTTGCCTTTACCATTCAGCTCGAACACGGAGAAAAAAATCATCAAAAGCTACCGTGTGCGGACTGCATCAACGACAGCCTTGACACGGACGGCGGTGCCAAGGCGGAGATGACGGAAGAAGAACCCGATTTTGAGGGTTACCGAATGTTGCTTGCCGAGGATATTGAAATCAACCGTGAGATCATACTCGCCATTCTGGAACCGACCAAGCTAGCCATTGACTGCGCGGAAAACGGCGCGGAAGCGTTTCGGATGTTTGAGGCCGCGCCCGAACGATACGACATGATTTTCATGGATGTACAAATGCCTGAGATGGATGGTTACGAAGCGACCCGCCGCATCCGGGCTCTGGTTACCCCAAAGGCGGCGCTCATCCCGATCATTGCCATGACCGCCAACGTGTTCCGGGAAGATGTCGAGAAAAGCCTTGCCTCCGGTATGAACGACCATGTGGGCAAGCCGCTGGATTTCGACATAGTGCTGGCAAAGCTGAAACAGTATTTGCCGACGAAAAGCTAATCCATCTTGTGCCGGCCGATGAGTTCTGTGGAGATAAATAGCGCGGCTACAATGCCGGTCAACACAAAGGGGAAAATGCCGTAGCCGGCCGCCGAGGCAAGGCCGCCAAATATCAGAGGGAGTACGGCATTGCCGACAAACGCCGCCGTCATCTCTATCCCGACCATCGCCTGAATGAAGTCCTTCGGGAAATGCTCGCCGGTCGAGTGCATGAGGCAGGGGAAAAACGGTGCCATTCCTACGCCGAGGATGAACAGTCCGATGGCGATTCCGGCGTCGTTCTTTGAGAATAGTAAAGCAACTACCCCCACAACCAGAAAGATGATTCCAAATCGTATATTCGCGCGGTTGCTGAATTTGATTGACAAGAACCCCACCATGAGTCTTCCCAGCGTCATCCCGACAAAGACGAGGGACAGCCACGCGGCGGCCGTGCCGGAATCGATTCCTTTGAAGAAAACCAAATAGCTGGTGCTCCAAAGGATGACCATCATTTCCAAAGAGCAATAACAAAACATAGATAGGATCATCACCTTCGAACCCGGAACCCGGAGGATCTCGGTCAGACCCTTTGCTTTGGGGAGTGTTTTCTTTTGGGGTGAATCTTTTTGGGACGCGTCACGGTGTTTTGCCCGCCTTGCCAGCGTCACATCCATCCCCTGATCGTTTGCCCGCCGCCAATGGACAGCCGTCATGATCAACAAGACGACCAACACAAATTCATAAATCCCGGGGACGGCAAAGCCCTTGCTCCAGGAATGTTCCTTCGCGATGAAATGCCCAATGATCAGCGGCATGGCACTGGCTCCGATACTCCAAAGGCAGTGGACCCAGTTCATGTCCCTTGCCGAATAATTCCGGACAAGCAGGCCATTGAGCATGGCTTCGGCAAGTCCAATCCCAAGCCCGAGCAGCAGGGAAAAACCCAAGGTCAGGACAAAAGTCTGTGAAACAGCATATCCGAGAATGGCAATGCCGATCACAAGAAAGGAGTCAATGGCGGAGAGGTGCGTCCCCCTGCGCAGCAAATAGCGCTCCCCAAAAAAAGAAGCTGCGATCATACCAATGGACATGGCAAACGTGAGGATACCGGCCCAGGAAGCATCCGCGCCGATGTCCGAATACATTTCCGGCCAAGCGGCACCCAATATGGAATTCGGCGCACCAATCCCGAAATACAGGAGATACAATAGGATCAAGATCACGATTCTACTCATTATGCTATGGTATCACTCTCCCGGGGAATTGTCAGTTCGTAAGGATGACGGCAAAGGAAACTCAGCACATGGTATGGTAGATCGCGGCAAAAAACCAGGTGTATAATGAATGAAATAAGAAGCAACCGGAAAAAAGGATAGGAGCGAAAGTGTGAGTGAAAATATAACCCTATTAAATCTGCAAAACGGCAGTGATGTGCGCGGCGTCGCAATGGAAACAGAGGGCGGTGCCCCGGTGAATCTCACGCCGGATATTGCCGAGCAAATTGCCACTGCGTTTTCCCTTTGGCTGGCGGACAGAACAAACAAGCCGGCGAACTGTCTTCGAATCGGCGTAGGTCACGACAGCCGCTTGACGGCGGAAACGCTGAAAGCCGCCATGATCACAGGCTTTGCTTCGCAGGGTGCGTCTGTGTTTGATTGCGGCTTGGCGTCTACGCCCGCTATGTTTATGGGAACGGTTTTTGACGAAACGGGGTTTGACGGTTCCGTCATGATCACGGCGAGTCATTTGCCGCAAAACCGCAATGGGATAAAATTCTTCACAAAGAGCGGCGGCGTTGAAAAAGCGGATGTGACAGCGATCCTGCAGCGAGCGGAAACGCCGGGAGCGCCGACAGAGCCGAAAGCCGCATCGTCGGGCAAGGCCGGCTCCTGTGAATTAATGGCACTGTATTCCGCCTTTTTACGAAAAAAAATAGTGGATGGTGCGGGCGGCGGCGAGCTGCCTCTGCAGGGGATGCACATTGTTGTAGACGCGGGCAACGGCGCGGGCGGTTTTTTTGCGAGGGATGTGTTGCTGCCACTTGGAGCGGACTGTGAGGGCAGTCAATTCCTGGAGCCGGACGGCAATTTCCCGAACCACCCGCCAAACCCTGAAAACAAAGAAGCAATGCAGGCGATTTGCGGCGCGGTAAATGCAGCAAAGGCAGATCTCGGTATTATTTTTGATACGGATGTCGACCGCATGAGCGCTGTGCTACCGGACGGTACGCCGGTGAACCGCAATGCGATCATTGCGCTTATGAGCGCTGTCATCGCACCGGATTATCCCGGCGCAACCATCGTGACTGATTCCGTAACCTCCGATTTGCTCACTGATTTCTTGCAGGAGCGTTTGGGCTTGAAACATCACTGTTTCCGGCGAGGCTACCGAAATGTCATAGGCGAGGCAATCCGTCTGAACGCCGGAGGAATCCTTTCCCCGCTCGCGATCGAAACCAGCGGACACGGCGCGCTGAAAGAAAATTATTTTCTGGATGACGGAGCCTATATGGCGGTGCGCATCATCAGCGCCGCGGCGAAGGCGAAGGCTGCGGGCAAAAGATTGGATTCCCTGTTAGATGGCTTCACGACCTCAGGCTTCGAAACAGAATTTCGCATTACCATCATTGGTGAGGGATTTACGGAATACGGCAAGAAAGTATTGGAAGCCTTTGCACAGCGTGCGGAAGAACAAGGTCTGAATATCGTGCCCGGCTTTGAGGGGATACGGATCTCATTCTCGGGAAAAGGTTGGGTGCTGCTGCGCCTCAGTCTGCACGACCCCGTGCTGCCCATGAATATTGAAGCAAACGATGCTACGGAAGGAACAGCCTTACTGCAAACAGCAAAAGAACTTTTATCCGGTTTTGACAGGTTGGAATTCCCGGAATAAAACAAGACAGAGGGACAGGCCTTCTGTCCCGCTCTATCCGACTCGCACGAGTTGAACGGCGTCTATTTCTATGTGCTCGTTGTCTATGACAACCACATCAAATGACAAGTTTTCCGCAAACAACAAACTGGTGACATCCAAGCGGAGATTATCCCCGGATTTGTAGCAGGCATAAGTATCCTGCGGGCTATACCAGTTGCAGTGAACGCCATCAAACACAATAATAGCGCCCTTTTGGGCTTGACCAAAAGTCTTCTCCCCTGTCTGCTTCCACTTGCCTTCTATCGCAAATTCTTCGTCATAGGAAGTACCGGAAAGCGGCATTGAGTAGGCGTCGCTGTCCAAAGGAACACCTCCGCCCGGCAAGGCGATCTCCACGTAAACAATAAAGATATTGTCGGCTCGTCGTGTAGGCGTACAGCTAAAGTGAAAAGTATACGAGCCGTTGCCAAATACATCATATTGCTCATACAAATTTACAATATCGGCATCTTCATCCGTATTTGCACCGGCAACGATCACACAATTCGCCGTGTTTTCGAACGAATAATCCACCGTGACGGAAAAAGATGTTGGCTGTCCTGCGATTGCACTGGTCGGGGAGACTCCGGTAATCCTGATATCTCCGGATACGGGTGCTTCGGGTACGGGTGCCGACGGCGGTTCGGAAGATTGCGCCGGGGCTTCGACCGAATTATTTTCAATCGGATCTTTTGAAACATCTTTCATGTTACGACGATAAGGTTCCGTATTGTTAAAAAAATTGCTCAATTGATGTGCGGAAGTAACCACGGGGACATACCCGGTGGCTTCCGTATCACAATCAATTGTTTTTCCCGGCGTTGGGCACATGGAGAGCCTGCTTACCCAATCTCCGTTCGCTTTGTAGGACAAAATCTTGTCTTTGTATGCGGCAAGCTTGTCAATGGTATTTCGATCAAATGTACCATGCAGTCCCAGGCCATTGAAAGTAACTACTTTTTTTATTTTCGAAGGATCGTATGCCGCCGCTTTGTAAGCCAAATGCCCCCCGAGCGAATGTCCTGTAAGGTATATTTCATAACCGCTGTATGATTGAAGCACTTCCCTCATTGCATTTTCCGCCGACCTGTCTTGTTGGCTATAGTTCAGTGAGTAAATCAGCAAATCTTCCTTAATGTCAGCATCTGAATCCGTGCCGCCAAAAGCAAGAACGATTTTATTGTCTTTTTTGAATAATGTTGCAGAAAACCCATTGGTTTCTTGCCAGCATTTTTCTATCTTCCATCCCCGAAGTTCACTGACGGTCGCGTCTGTATATCCGGGATAAGCTTTGTTATCAATGTCTGCAACCATGCTTTGCGGCAATTCGTCGATCGCATAACTCCGATCAAAATCGTAGTAGGCAATGCCCGAACACATCAGCAAATCTCTGTCCGATATATCCCAGTCGAACGGATGCGGATCCGTGGAATTCGGGAGTCCATCGAAGTCGACATCTTCATATTCATTAATCTCGGTTGACCCAAACGGTTTTGAAGTATCGACAGAACGCTTGTCGAGGACAACATACTGGGAGAAATGCGTCACGGTCGCGGTAGCCACATTCCCGTTGATCGTTGTGGGCTGTTCTTCCGGCATTTTCGTATCGGGATTGACCCAGTAGATCGTTGGCGCGAAGTCAGGCTCGCCCAACAAACTTTCATCAAATGTAAAGGATATTTCAGCGGTCTCAAATTCACCGGTTACGCTGAAATCATAGGCCGGCATGATATACCCCGGCATTTCCTCGTTCAGAAAACTGTGCGACGTGACCTCATCGATATGCAGGGTTTCCGCTTGTCCGGAAGGCAAACTTATCCGGAGGGAAACTGTCGCGTCACCGCCCTCGGATTGCCTGCTTTCCTGTATATCAAACGAGGCATCGGCGGTCAGCGGATCAAACCCATGCTCGATCTCCCACCCATCGTCAGCCTGATCTCCATCCGTATCAGGATTCGCCGGATCGGTTCCATACACGTTGATCTCGTCTGCATCGTCCACGCCGTCAAAGTCGGTATCGGACAGCGCGGGATCCGTCCCGCTCGTTATCTCGGATCGGTTTGACAAGCCGTCACCGTCTGCATCCTCATCACCATCATTGACGCCATTGCCATCGGAATCGGCTTTGAGCGGGTCAGTTCTCAGAACTGTGATTTCTATATAATCCGATAGACCGTCCTCGTCCGTATCCGGCTTGTTTTTATCGGTTTTATAATAAGATTCAAAATAATTGTTTAGACCATCGCCATCATCGTCGTCTTCATCGGTAAGATGCGCCAGGATTTTTTCTACTTCTGCGCCGTCTGCAGCATTCTTTTTAAACGGATTGTTTTCGCCTCCGTTGGCAAAGAAAAGATAATAAGCGCCGGCCGCCAGAAGGATTGCGACGACCACACAAACCCATGCCGTCCTGCGCGGTTTTTTCTCCGGGCCGCGCGGGATACCCTGCACGGTCTGTCCGTATTGCGGCGGCAGTGCCTGTGGAGAGAAAGACGGATTCGATGGAGCCTGATGCGACACAACCTCTGCACTATAAGGACCGATGTTGATTTGGGTTCCGGGTACGATCTTTACGGTCGATCCCGGCGCAATCGCTTTCATCGCTTCATTAGGGCGTTTGACATACCATACCGTATCAGAAATATTTTTTATTCCGACATTGAGCGGATCGTCCGCTTTCACCCGAACCAAGCCTACTTGCTTTGTATTATCCGCACTCGTCTCATCAATTTGGCATTGATAAATGACCGCTCCGGAAATGAGCGGCACATGATATCCCCTTGTTTTGAGATATAGAGTATTTACATTGATATTGGTATTATTCAATTCACTACAATTTTAAATCAGATTCAATACCTGCCAGTCCAAATCCCAATTGAAATCTTGCTTGACATTGCTCCTTCGCAGCAACTCTTGCGCGAATAAAACAATTTTTACCTTGTCATTCGAAGAAAACGAATACTGGACTCCAAATGCCGCTGTAACAGCATATACGGATATCCCATAGATACCATGTCTTTCAGAATGAAACCACGCAATGGCACTGAGGAATCCTGAATCTGCGCCGGTGGTCTGGAACAAGCCGTATGACTCAATAGAAATTTTCCCGGGGACTGATTTGGGAACACCGGAAATTGCATCGATCAGATGCGACCAGAAAAATATCTTATCTCTCGACAAGGCAACGACAACCGGAAGTCCTGCGGCCAGTACCGAACTCGACGAAAAGAATTTTTTAAAAAAGTCCGTTGAATCGTTCGGGATTTTTGAACTAAGGACAGATTTTACCTCAACATCGTCACCGTAAAGATAAACCGGATCTTCTGATGGCGGAATCGCCAAATTTCCGTTCTGATCAACCGGAAACAAAGAGATCGCTTTCTCTATTTTCTTACTGTCCATGGATCGTCCTCTCTTCCTGTTTCTATTTGTCGCGGGTCGCGATGGTATAGGCGCCATACGCACCGAAACCAATACCGGATAACAGAATTATCACCGATATAAAATCCGGATCATACACCATATAGATGATACCGCCAATTGTCGCGCCGATCCCATAGATCAACTCACCAATCCCATAGTACAGTTTATTCTTAGCGGAGCGGCCATACTTTGTGCTCGAGTTTGCCGCTCCGAGAATTTGCAAAATGGCTGACGGCTCTTTCGGCGTTTGCTGCTGTTGCGCCTTTGGATCGGGCGGCGAATATTGTGGCGGTTCCGCTTGCACCGGCTTACCTGTATACGGATCAAAGCTCATCTTTGCAACACTCGGCGATGGTTGCGCTTGTGCACGCTGAGGAGGCACATTCTGTAGCCGTGCACCGTTTGGCTGTGTATCCTGCGGAGCCGGTGGCACAGGTTTGCCCGTATACGGATCGAAGCCGACACTGCCTTGATTTGTCTGCGGCGGCGGCGGCGGCTGCGTATACGGAGAAGTCTGCGGCTGTGGCTGTACGTATTGCGGCGGCGCCGCCGGCGGCTGTGGCTGTACGTATTGCGGAGTCTGCGCCTGCGGCTGCGTCTGTACGGATTGCGGAGTCTGCACCGGCACAGGCTGATTCTGTACGACTTCAGCAGCAAGTGTTCCAATCGTAAGGATGGTTCCGTTTACAATCTTCACGGTTGATCCCGGCGCGATGGATTTCATTTCTTCACCAGGACGCTTTACATACCATTCCACATAAGAAACATTTTTGATGCCGACATCAGCCGGATCCTCTTTCTTCGACCGAACCTGCCCGATTTCTTTTTGCCCATCCGCACTTCTTTCATCAATATGGTATTGATAAATACTGGTTCCGGAGACAAGTGGCACGGTATGTTTCTTCGTTTTGAGATACAAAGTATTGGCATTAATGTTGTTCATCTCTTCCCTTTCATCACACTCTTCCATTTTGATCTCGTATTGTTCGATGCCAAAACCCGCGAAATGAAGTGTCAGTTTGTTGTCATCGAGAGTCCACATCCTATCTATCATGCGTCATAGACGTTAGCCCGATGTCCTACATTCACAATTTCGATGATAATTTCGCTATCACGAATTTCCGCAATCAGCCTGTATTTTCCGACGCGATACCGCCAAAAACCACTCAAATCCCCCGGAAGCCCCTTGCCATGTACACGAGGGTTACTTGTTCCGTTAAGGTTTTTCAGTAACCACGCGTAGATGACAGAGGAAACGGAATGATCTAATTTCGCCATTTGTTTTGCGGCTTCCTCAGAAAAAATAACCGAGTACATCAAAGAATCCCAATCATCTTACCTACTTCGTCCATTGTGTAGGTTTTACGGTTCGGTTTATTCCTGTAAGCTGTGATTGCCTTGTAATCCTCATCGTCCTCTATACGCTCCAAGATAATATCCCGGGCGGCTCTCGACATGCTGGTACCGCGCAACTGTGCAAATGAATGAAGCGCGGTCTTTTCTTCTTCACTGATTCTTAAAGACAACGTAGCCATTCAAAATCACCTCTTTCTTTCTGTTTGTAACACGTTTGTTAGACAAATTTTATTCTTTTTACTCGATGCCGTCAACACCATGGCTCATTGTTTTCCATCACGTCTCAACTCATTGTTTTCCATCACGCAATAAAATCGACCGCAATTATCCATGCCTTCTCCTCACAAGGATTCCGGATTCATCCATAAAGCGGGACGGACGCCGCCGACGTAGTGGACATTGAAGCCGTAGTTGTAGACATAGCCGTCGTAGTCGACAAGCGCGGCATTGTAGCTACTGCCGTAGCCGGGAGACCGGAGCCACCACCAAGTTGTCTGCTCATCATATTGTGCTACTCGTTGAGCTTTACGGCTGAAATACTTTTCCACTTCGCTTGTGCTCAAAAGGAATATTCTATCTCGTGTATTGTTCCCGCCTGGAATGTTCCCATTGTCCTCATTGACAAGCTCTGATTTAAGGATCAAATCCTTTTGATCTGATTCAAAGGCTCTATAGAAATCGTCATTGAGCCACTGTCTTAAAGAACATTCTTCCCAAGTTGTTCGCTCATATTTATCGTTATATGCTTCTATTGCGATGCAATCCTTTATCATGATCAAAGCCTTCTCGTTCTTAATCGCCAAAACCAGCCATTCAACTTCCTTGTTTTCGTACTTCCCCCACGTAAAGGTATTACCCGCAGAAAGAGAATTTTTTTTCTCATCTGCATGAGGATTCACCCGAACCCTTAGCGGACTCTCGCCAGGCATGGGCACATAGGCCGAGGTTCTTGATTGCTGCTGCGGAGGCTTCGCTGAAACGGCGGGCTCGGGCGGCGGTGACACCGGCCTTACTTTTGCCGCACTGGCTTTTGGCCACCCAAGTGCCGAGGACAAAACGCTTACAACAAAATCAGCGCCTTCCTCGGAAAAGGCGGCATCGTTTCTTAATTTGTCTTTTACTTTGAGTGATTCTCTATGTTTCTCATCGCCTGATGAATCATTCGCCGCCAAGAATATCTTGCCGGCATGTACGATTGTCGCATTGAGCAAAGCGTTTCGTTCCAGTTTCAAGTCATACAAAACATCGTTGATCACCGCGCGAAAAACACTCTCGTCGGTCAAAAAATCCGTCCCGATTTTTTGCACAAGTTCTTTTAGTCTCTTCTCTACTTTTTCTGTTTCAAACATTTCTTCTTCTCCGACAATATCCTATCTTGGTATTCACTCCCATTTCTTCTCCGGCGTTATCCTCGCTATTTGCCGTCATCGTTTTCCGGCTCTTTCTTGAAATAATATTTTGCCGCGCTCGTGTTGCCGGTGGATTCCAAAACCCCACGCTCGCACAGCATCTTCAAATAGCGCCATACTGTTGCCTCAGACTTCCCGGTCGCGCCTCTGGCTTCTTGCGGCGATATTTCGCCATGTGCCTCTATGAAATCAAGAATAGGTGTGACTTTTTTCAGTTCGGCTTCTTTCAAAACTCCTTTCAGTCTTCTTTCAAAACTTCTTTCATGATCAGCCGAGCTACTTTCAAAATCAGCCTGACGCTTCTCTTCTTGTTCTATCGTGTCAAGCAGCGCTGCCAGTGTGAACTCGATGAATGTACCGGAATCATTCGTGCTTTGCGCGGCTTGAAGTGCATCGTAGTATTCCGGCCTTTTCTCGAAGACCACCGACTCCATCGGTATCCATGCAAAGACCTCTTTCCAATTTGCAAGCAGGAGCGTCTGCCACAGCCGTCCCATGCGACCGTTGCCGTCCGCGAACGGATGGATGGTCTCAATTTCGCAATGGATGATTGCGCTTTTCAATACAGGGTGAAGCTCTGTTTCTTTTGCCCAGGCAAACAGGTCGCGGATGAACTGCGGCACGAACTCCGGCCGCGCACCCATATGAATCACCACATCGCCATCGAACACACCGACATCGCCGTTTCTGAACTTGCCAGATTCCTTGACCAGCTCGTCCGTCATCAGCTTGTGGGCTTTGAGAAAGTCTTTGACGCTATAAGGGTCAAAGGTCATGATCTTGTCGTAGGCTTCAAAGGCGTTCTTCACTTCCTTGACTTCTGCCTGCTGACCCGCAATGAGTCTCCCCTCGATGATGGCAGTCACCTCACCAAGCGTGAGTGAGTTTCCCTCAATCGCCAACGATGAATATATTGACCGCACACGGTTCTTGCGGTGCAGCTTGATATCGCGCTTGAAACCTGTAGCAAATTCCAAGCGCGTTACGGCCTCAACAATCTTCGTCAGATAGTCGGCGGCCTTTAGCGTTATCGTGAATGGGGGCTTATCAGACATTCCTGTATCCTTTTATCTTTCGTTTCGCTATCTATTCTGTAGTATCGAAACCTATATCGCAGTTCGGAAGTGCAGCTTGCAGTTCATCGATTTGTACTTGCATTAACGGATTTCCACCCAGTTGTAGATATTGGAGATTTTTGAGTTTCTTCAGTGATGAGATGTCGCTAATCCTATTCTGCTCCAAGTTTAGCTCCGTAAGATTTGTCAGAGACGCAAGTGGTGAGATGTCGCTGATATTATTCTGGTGTAAGCCTAGGAACGTAAGATTTGTCAGAGACGCAAGTGGTGAGATGTCGCTGATTTCGTTGCCGCCCAAGCCTAGAATCGTAAGATTTGTCAGAGACGCAAGCGATGAGATGTCGCTGATATTATTCCCCCACAGGATTAGATCCGTAAGATTTGTCAGAGACGCAAGTGGTGAGATGTCGCTGATATTTTTCTCCGACAAGTCTAAGATTTCTACATCAGACCAAATCAATTCGCCGGCTATCTCTATTTGGTACCGCTCTTGCTCAGGTTCCTGCGTTTGTGTATCTGCTGCTTGGATATTCGTATCAGATTCATAAGCTGGCGACACTTTTGTGGCGCGCCCAAAATCAGATAAAACAAAAACGAGCACACAGATCATCACGCCGGCAAGACCAAGGAGAAATGCTGCGTCCTTTTTCTTGGTGCCCGTCTGAGGCTGCGCCGGTGGTACTTGCTGTGCAGGGTGTACTTGGCGCTGCGGTGTTTCTGCAAAGGAGGATTTACCCGGACTAACCGTCGGACTCTCGCCAGCCACGGGTACATCGGCCGAGGTGCTTGTCGACTGCGACTTCGCTGAAACGGCGGACTCGGGCGGCGGCGGCACCGGCCTTATTTTTGCCACACCGGCTTTTGGCCATCCTAATGCTGTGGACAAAACTGTTACAACAAAATCGGCACCTTCTTCTGAAAAAGCGGCTTCATTGATTAGTTTATCTTTTGCTTTGTTTTTGGCTTTGCGCTTTTCTTCGTAAGGCAAATCCTTTGCTGCCAAAAATATCTTCCCAATATGCACACTGGTAGCATTGATCAAAGCTGTTCGTTCTAATTTCAGATCATACAAAACATCATTGATCACCGCCCGAAAAACACCCTCATCAGCCAAAAAATCAGTCCCGATTTTTTGAACAAGGTCTTTTATTCTCTTCTCAACTTTTTCTGTTTCAAACATTTACGCTTTGAACCCCAAGACGCCAGCGAATTGCGGATGTTCCGGATACATATACAGGCACCACAGCATGAAAATCAAGGATGCCGCAGGGGTGGTAACCGCAAAACGACCCAGATCAGAATGTAGACCGGGGTCAAGTTCCATTTCAATACTATTCCAGGCTGTCGCCTGCATTAGATTGATAGACTCGAAACTGAACGGAACAGTTTTGGCATGCACCACAGGCATCATATAAAAGCCGTGTTGTGTAATGAGCAATTCGCCATGATCATCTTCCCGCCACTGCGGCTGTGCCTGTGCCTGTGCCTCCGCCTTTTTTCTGGCGTGGCGCGCACCTATCATGTAGGCAGCCCCAAATAATGGATTCTCTGCCGTATAGTGCGCAGCAGCTACCGGATTAAAATTGTTCACAACCTCAAGTCCGGAATATACATATAAGACAAAGGGTATTTTCGCAATTCGTTTTTCATCCGCAGCAAAATACGGAGGAAACATGGTTGGAACCTCTGTACCGGTATAGGTTCCGTTTTGTATGCAATCATCATAAACGGTTCGGCAAAATCTCAGCCAGGCTGCATGTTCTTCATTGACTGCCTGTACCGTATTCGCTGCTGCTGCAATTTGATTATTTTCGACCGGCACATACTGCGAAGCTTGCGGTTGAGGTGACGGAACCGGCAAAGCCTGCTCCGCCAAGACTTCTGCGCGAAAAGCCCCGATCGTAATTGAGGTGCCCGTGACAATCTTCACAGTCGCCCCCGGCGCGACGGATTTCATTTCTTCACCGGGACGCTTTACATACCACACCGTATCGGAAATATTTTTTATTCCGATATCAGACGGATCATCCTGTTTCGATCGAACCAAACCAATTTGTTTTGTATGATCAACACTTGTTTCATCAATATGATATTGATAAAGTATCGCTCCCGATATGAGCGATACTTTATGGTTCCCTGCGGCAAGAGACAGCGTATCGGTCTGACCATGACCGATCGATGAGGAATCAGCAGTAACGCCCTGCGTTGATGTTCCGCATGCGGGGCAGAACTTGCTCAAGCCCGAAATCATCTTTCCGCATTTGCTGCATTGAATCGTATTGTCACTCATTTCACTGTTCCTACCCATCATCGTTTTCCGGCTTTTTCTGTTTCAAACATTCCCATACGATTTATCCCGCTACTTGTCCTATTGCCAATATGATGAGAACCTCTCTACGCTTTCTTTGCTTCAAGGCGATTTCCTTCACGGTATTGATTCAGTCCGGGCAAATCGAATTTCTTATCGCTAGTATACATGATATCTTTTCACCATTCCATCGCTGTAAATAGAGAGCTCGCAGTTCATCGATTTGTACTTCTGAAAACGATTCTATTCCTATTCTATTCTTTTTATTCTTAATTTTTGAGCACCCATTCGGGAAGCTTCCTCGTTCCGATGTTCCGACCAGCTTCAGATCATACAAAACATCATTGATCACCGCGCGAAAAACACCCTCATCAGCCAAAAAATCCGTCCCGATTTTTTCAACAAGGTCTTTTATTCTCTTCTCGACTTTTTCCGTTTCAAACATTTCTTCTTCTCCGGCAATATCCTAGGAATCCCATACAGTTCCGTCCTGAACCTAATGTGAACCTAATCATTTCTTCAATACGACCCACTCACCTTTCGTATTGCCTTTCCGCTGCAATCTGCCGGATTCCCGCAGCTTCTTTATCTCGCGATTAATAGAAGACCTTGAAATTCCAACATTATCGGCAATCATTTCATAAGTGAAACCGGGATTCTTCAACAGCACAGATATTATTTGTTCCGCAATATCAGTCGGAATACTCCGTTTTTCTCCCGCATTAGGTTCTTTATTAGGTTCATTATTTCCCATTGAACCTAATGGTTGAATCGAAATAATAATCTTAAATATGTCACCCTCGATCAATTCCGGTTCCGTACCCGAGTACATCTTCGTGAACTGATACAAATTCTTTATACCCGAACCGAGCGCATCTGCACGACCAATATTCACAAAGAAATGTGCAATCAGCGGATTCTTTGGAAAAGGTGTCACATTCGTTAATGTGATTCGTCCGGGATTTTTCGCCCAACTCCAATTCTCTGTATACAGCCGAGTCTTTTCGATAATCAGTCTTGCCGGGAACGCACGATCGTATCGTTTCATCCTTGCCGAAGAGAAGAATCCCTGCGAGGTTAAATCCGCAAAGTCCGGTTCTCTGATCTTTTTCTTCATACAATCTCGCAGTTCGGAAGTGCAGCTTGCAGATCATTGATGTATGCTTGCCTTAACGGGTTTCCGCTCAGCTTTAGAATTTCGAGATTTTTGAGTTTTGTCAGCGGTGAGATGTCGCTGATACTATTATCCGACAAGTATAGGGTCGTAAGATTTGTCAGAGACGCAAGTGGTGTGATGTCGCTGATACTATTATCCGACAAGTATAGGGTCGTAAGATTTGTCAGAGACGCAAGTGGTGTGATGTCGCTGATATAATTAAAATCCAAGTCTAAGTACGTAAGATTTGTCAGAGACGCGAGTGGTGTGATGTCGCTGATTTCGCTGCCAAACAAATATAGTTCTTTAAGATTTGTCAGAGACGCAAGTGGCGAGATGTCACTGATATTATTCCTAACCAAGTTTAGGGACGTAAGATTTGTCAGAGACGCAAGTGGTGAGATATCGCTGATATTATTCCAATTCAAGTCTAGGCTCGTAAGATTTGTTAGAGACGCAAGTGGTTTGATGTCGCTGATATTATTCTCCCACAAGATTAGGTACGTAAGATTTGTCAGAGACGCAAGTGGTGAGATATCGCTGATATTATTCCAATCCAAGTCTAGGTACGTAAGATTTGTCAGAGACGCAAGTGGTGAGATGTCGCTGATTTGGTTGCCGCCCAAGTCTAGGTTCGTAAGATTTGTCAGAGACGCAAGTGGTGAGATGTCGCTGATATTTTTCCCCGACAAGTCTAAGCTTTCTACATCAGACCAAATCAATTCGCCGGCTATCTCTATTTGGTGCCGCTCTTGCTCAGGCGTCTGCGTTTGTGTACCTGCCGGTTGGATATTCGTATCAGATTCATAAACTGGCGACACTTTTGGGGCGCGCCCAAAATCAGATAAAATAAAAACGAGCACACAGATCATCACGCCGGCAAGACCAAGGAGAAATGCTGCGTCCTTTTTCTTGGTACCCGCCTGAGGCTGCGCAGGTGGTACTTGCTGTGCAGAGCGTACTTGCTGCTGAGGTGTTTCCGTAAAGGATAATTCACCCGGACTAACCGTCGGACTCTCGCCAGCCACGGGTACATCGGCCGAGGTGCTTGTTGACTGCGACTTCGCTGAAACGGCGAGCTCGGGCGTCGGCGATACCGGCCTGACTTTTGCCGTACTGGCTTTTGGCCACCCTAATGCCGAGGACAAAACGCTTACAACAAAATCAGCACCTTCTTCTGAAAAAGCGGCTTCATTTACTAATTTGTCTTTTGCTTTGTTTTTTGCTTTGCGTTTTTCTTCGTAAGGGGGACGTCAACTTTTTTGTCGACAGTTTTCTAAGCAACAGCCAATAACTCCTTCCAATCCAATGATCTGAGGAATTCCTTCGGAGACCGGTAGCCCAGCCTTTTCTGGATCCTCGTCACATTGTAA
>BNUG01000002.1 GCA_025997195.1 Clostridia bacterium
ATTGCTGACAAGTGGACGCTGTGGCACATCGTGATCACGGCGGCGACCATCATCATCGCGATTTTCTCGACAAAGAAGTACGAAACGGAAGACATCAGCGACCAGCGCGCGTAAGTGCTGCACAGAAAGTTATAGGATATGGATTCGCCGGTCGAGCCGACGAATGACGGAAGAATAACAGGCGATAGGCCCCGGGGCATCTTGCTCCGGGGCTTTTGTCCGAATCGTTGCTTGTGCTGAATTGGATTGCTGACTATAATAATAGTATGAAAAGTGAAGAGAAAAAAATCATAGCATATATTGTGGCGTGTATCAGTGAATTCGCCCGGGCAACCGGACTGACGGAGCAGGAGGCTTTTCGGTATTTACATATTCATGGAGGAATGGATTTTCTGATAGAGTATTATGATACCGAACATGTTCTTTCCTTTGATACTGCGGTCGAAGACTTGAAAATCATCGCTCAAAAATCAGGAGGGCTGATTGCGTGAAGCTATATCACGGTTCAAATATGGCGATTTCCGAAATCAACTTGGCAAAGTGCAGACCGTATAGAGATTTCGGAACGGGCTTTTATCTGACGATATATGCTGATCAGGCAAGGCGAATGGCGGCGCGAGTTGTCCGCTTGTATGGCGGTATTCCGACTGTCAGCATTTTTGATTATGACAAGAAAGACACATCGGAATTGAATGTTCGTATTTTTGATAAGCCGAGCGTAGAATGGGCGCATTTTGTCATGAACAATCGAGATCGTAATTTTGAGGATATTGCTTCGACCGAATGCAATCTTGATGCAAAATACGATATTGTGGTTGGTCCTGTGGCAAACGATGATATGGCGCTCTTATTTCGACAGTATTCGAAAATATGATTCCGCTTGATACGCTTGCGAGAGGCATGGAATCCCGGGAATTGACCAACCAATATTCATTTCATACCGAGCGGGCTTTTGCATTGTTGGCACATAGAGGGCAGTATAATGAGTAAGCCTGAGCAATTGATGGAGTATATCGTTCGCGATGTCATTGAATACTATGTTGCCATAGAAAAGATTGACATGAAAACAGCGATGGTTCAATTCTACAATTCCGAAATGTTTGGCAAACTCCATGATGCGGAAACCGGACTATATCTCTGCAGTTCAGCGTACGTCTATGATTTATTTCGGGATGAAATTCAAAACGGAAAGATCGTCCAATTGGAGATATGATTTGACAGTGATTATGAAGAGGAAGATGTTAGCGACGTGCGCGCGTAGGCTTCGGAAGGACGCGAGCGGGGAGAGATTCCCGCCTGCGGGAATGACAGGAGGGTTTCGCGGGAATGACAGAAGAAATTCGCGGGAATGACAGATGAATGACGATAGGTCCCGGGGTCTTTTTGTGTCTGCGTTGTTGTCGGCAGAGAATTACGTTATAATGAAATTGTTAGAAATAATTTGATTGAATTATGAAAGGAGTTGGAATACATGCTTTCTCATGAAATAATATGCGAAAAAATAAAGACCATTGTTTCCGACTTCCCGATTAAGAAGGTGTCGTATTTTGGTTCTTATGCTGACGGAACCGCTACGGATGCGAGTGATCTTGATGTATTGGTGGAATTTGAAACCTCGGCGATTTCATTGCTTATTTTGTTGGATATTAAGTATCGCCTGGAGGAAAAAATGGGCATCTCGGTCGACATCGTGCACGCTCCGATTCCTGCGGGTTCGCTGATTGAAATTAGCAAGACGATTCCGGTATATGCAGCATAGAGATACGCAAATTTTGAATAAAATAATGGATGAGACTTCGGAGTTGGCCGGGCGAAGAAGTACGAAACGGAAGATATCAGCGACGTGTGCGCGTAGTCTTCGGAAAGACGCGAGCGGGAAGAGATTCCCGCCTGCGGGAATGACAGAAGATGGATTCGCCGGCCCGACCGGCGAATGACGGAAGAATGACAGACGATAGACCCCGGGGTATCGTGCCCCGGGGCCTTTGTGAGGTTCGGGCAAGTGGACGGCCGAAACGAATTTTTTTGATAAGACGGAACTGAATGAAGCCTTTGGCAAGTACATTCCGAAGTTTGAGTATGAGGTCGTCAATCTCAATCAGTATGGGCGCGAGGATTTGATGGCGTTTTCGGATGCATTGTCACTGATACTTTTGGTTGATCAGTGCGCAAAGCGAAGTGACTTCAAACTGATCAGTGAGTTGCCGGATGAATATTTTGCAAAGTTGGAGTTGAATATCCCGTCGAATTTGACTAAACTATTGTCAGATGTTATGACGATACTGCTCACGCGGGTGAATGTGCCAAAAGATGAGATCGATCGGCTCGCGGGGAAGATATACGAAAGGAGGATACCGGAGATGTTTGAACCGATAAAGAAGTATGATGTACAGGAAACGCGCCGGATCGCCCGCGACGAGGGGATTGAGATTGGCGAAAAGCGCGGTGAAAAGCGCGGCGAAAAGCGCGGTGAAAAACGCGGCACGGAAAAGACCATTGACGCTATGAAAAAAGCGGGTATTTCCGCCGCACAGATAGAAGCTGTCACGGCATTGCTGAACGGATAGTTAGGGGGGAAAGAAGCCGGTTAATACTCAGGCGGTGATCGCGGAAGGAAAAGGCTTTTAGTGTAAGTGCGAAGTATCCTAAGATGATATTTTCGCCGTTGTGAAGTGTTGATACTAAATGTGTCTGTGCAATTCCTTGTTTTGAAAATGAGACCGCATTATTCTTCAGGAAGTTCTCAATATCCTGATTGTCCGGACACGAAAATGAGGAGAGAATTTCAGTCGTTCTCTCCTCTGTGTTTTGTTCGAGATAGTTTGATAAAGTGACAATATGATACGTCATACGGTCTTGAAGAAATCCTTTAACCGCGCACCCGTGATGGGCTTTGCGCTTACCTTGGATTTCGGTAAGTCGGCGGCACGCCGTTCGGCCTCCTCCATTGCGTTGACGAATTTCTCTATCGTCTTTTCATCTTCAATTCGCTCTACCGGTCTAAATATGCTACTGGTTGCCATGTTGCCACCTCCTTTGATCTCAATTATATCACCGGTGTGGGGAAAATGATACGACCTGCCGTGACTATGCGCTTATGT
This sequence comes from Clostridia bacterium, assembly GCA_025997195.1. Classification (GTDB taxonomy): domain Bacteria; phylum Bacillota; class Clostridia; order Peptostreptococcales; family Anaerovoracaceae; genus WRMW01. Next base: position 3,102 of record BNUG01000002.1, read on the forward strand.
TTGTACGATTATGGTCAAACAACATTTTCACTTCACGCTGTCTTTTTCGCGCATCTCGGCGCGGCGTACTTTGCCGGAGATCGTCTTGGGGAGTTCGTCTACGAACTCGAAGATGCGCGGGATTTTGTAAGCGGCCGCGTGTGCTTTGACGAAGGCGCGCAGTTCTTTTTTGAGTTCGTCTGTCGGCTTGTAATCTTCGCGCAGGATGATGCTGGCTTTGATGGCCTGGCCGCGGATGGGGTCGGGCACGCCGGTGACGGCACATTCGAGCACCGACTCGTGCTGTTGGACGACGCTTTCGACTTCGAAGGGGCCAATGCGGTAGCCGGCCGATTTGATGATGTCGTCCGTGCGGCCGATGAACCAGATGTAGCCGTCCTCGTCCACGCGCGCGAGGTCGCCGGTATGATAGACGCCGCCGCGCCACGCGTATTTGGTCAGGTCCGGATTGCGGTAATAGCCGATGAACACGCCCGGGTCGCCCGGCGTCATTTCGAGGCACATCTCCCCCTCGCCTGGGCCTTCGAGGATGCCCCCGTCCGGCTTCAGGAAGACCATCTTGTAGAAGGGATTGGCCTTGCCGATCGAGCCGGGCGTCGGCTTCGTGTAGGGCGAGGTCAGCACGGAAGGTACGGTTTCGGTCTGCCCGTAACACTCGTAGATCGTGAGTCCCGTGCGATCCTGAAATTCGTAGAAAACGGAGTCGTTCAGCGGCTCGCCCGCGCTCGTCGCGTACTCGAGAGCAGACAGGTCGTACTGCGTGAAGTCCGCCGTGAGCAGCACCTTGTACACGGTCGGCGGCGCGCAGAAACTTGTAACCTTGTGCTTGGCGAGCATTTTTAAGAGCCGCGACACGACGAGTTTTTCATGGTCGTAGACGAAGACGGTCGCCTTGCAGAGCCACTGCCCGAACAGTTTTCCCCAGACCGCTTTGCCCCATCCCGTGTCCGCCAGTGTGAAATGAATGCTGTCCGGATGCAGGTTGTGCCAGTATTTTGCCGTCACGATATGGGCGAGCGGATAGGTGTGATCGTGCACGACCATCTTGGGATAGCCCGTGGTGCCGCTCGTGAAATACAGCAGCAGCGGATCTGAGTTCTCCGTCACGCGCGGCAGCGGGACTTGTGCGCTGGGAGCGCCGGCGTTCCGTCCGCCGTCCATAAATTCCCGAATGCGCTCGTCGAATTTTTCCCAGGCGTACTGCGGGGTATAATCCCCCTGCGCGAGGCCGACGCGGATGAGATGACTGACGGAACTTGACTCCGGTTGTGCGGCTTCGATGGCTTTGATGATCTTGTCGTCGTCGGCGCAAACGATGGCGTTGACCGAAGCGCTCTTGTTGCGGTACACGATGTCGTCTGCGATCAGGTGGTGTGTCGCGGGGATCGCGATCGCACCGATCTTGATGAGCCCGAGGATGGCAAACCAAAAGTGGATGCGCCGCTTGAGGATGAGCATGACGCGGTCGCCCTTGCCGATGCCAATCGACTTGAAGTAGCGCGCGGCTCCGTCCGAGTAGGCCTTCATCTCCGCAAAGGTATACGATCGCCCCGGATCCTCGTCGTGATCCCAAATCAACGCGACACGGTCCGGTTCCGTTTCCGCCAATGCGTCCACGCAGTCAAATCCGAAGTTGAAATTCTCCGGGATGTCGATCTTGAAGTTCTCCAAAAAATCCTTTTCGTCTTTGTAGTCCTTGTGGTCAAAAATGCTCATCTTAATTTTCCTTTCCATTACACATTCCGGCTGCGCATGATTTTTTTCGTCGGCGTCTTTACGAACTCTTCGTCACGGATCATGATGTGGCGGATGCGCTTGTAGTTGGCGATGCCGGCGTTGTACTCGTCGATGACGGTGCGCAGGACGCCTAAGACTTTGCTCACGTCCGCCGCCGTGTCCGCGCCGAAGGCCGCTTTGATCGCTTCGTAATCCGGGCGGATCTGCGCGCTGATGAGGGCGCCGCCGCGCTTCTTGTCCTCGGAGGCGTAGACCATGATCTCGTTAATGTACGGCGTCAGCGCGAGTTCGGCTTCGAGTTCCTCGGGGAATACGTTCTTGCCTGTTTTCGTAACAATGATATTGGCTTCCCGGCCCGTGATATAGAGCCAGCCGTCGTCGTCCATCATGCCGAAATCCCCCGAGCGGAACCACGGCCCCTGCATGACTTCGGCCGTTTCTTCCGGACGGTTGTAGTAGCCGAGCATCACGGTCGGACCCCTGTAACAAACTTCGCCGATGCCCTTCGCGTCCGGTTTGTCTATTCGCATCGTGCCGCTCGCCGTGGCCGGTCCGACAGAACCCGACTTGCCCATCGTGTCGCTGAAATACGGCGTCGTCGTCATGAGCGGTCCGCACTCGGTCATCCCATAACCGTAAGTGATCTTGAGCCCGATCTCCTGCAAACCCTGAATCACCTTGGGATTGATGGCGGCCGCGCCCGTAAAGATGGAGTCGAGCCTGCCGCCGAAGATGGCCTGTTCTTCCTTGAACATATCTTTGGCGATCAGCCGCGCCCGGCTGTCGTCGTTCGGCCCCAACTCTGTGCGCAGTTTCAAATAATCGTTGATGCGGCGCTGCAGGTCTGCTTCGCGTCCGTGCTCGACCGTCTGTTCCGTGATTTTTTTGTACAGGTTTTCCAGCAGGAGCGGGACAAACAGCATGATGGTCGGCCTGACCTCTTCCATGTTTTTCTGAATGTATTTGAGTCCGTCGCCGAAGGCAATCGCGACGCCGTTCGTCAGCATGAACTGCTGTCCCATAACGGCTTCGAAGCAGTGGTGCATCGGCAGGATGGAGACGGTTGAGCCGCCGGGTTTCGCGTTGTGCGCGCCGGCCATGTCGCTGATATTCGTACCCATGCCGCGGTTGGAGAGCATGACGCCTTTGGCATTGCCTGTCGTTCCCGAGGTAAAGAGCAGGGATGCCAGTGCGTTCTCGTCGATGGGCGTCGCTTTGAAGGCGTCAACCTTTTCCTTTGACAGGGCTTTGCCTTTCGCCGCGAGGTCTTTGAAGGTCAGCGTTCCCTCCGGATTTTCGGTGCCGGCGTAGACATTCATGCGAATCTTGAAGGGGATGAAATCCGCCTCCGCGAGCACATCGTCGTAACGTTCGGTGTGGAAGATCGCCGAGCACTCCGCGACTTTGAGCAGATTGATGATTTCTTCCGGACGCAGTTCCTTGTCTAAGGGCACGACGGTGCCGACGCCGAAGAGTACCGCGAAATAGGCGACAGCCCAGGGGAAGCAGTTGTCGCCGATCACGGCGATGCGCTTGTCCTTCAGTCCCATCTCGACGAGCTGTGCGCCGAGGCCGTTGATCATGTCCGCCGTCTCGCGGTAGGTCACGTGCTGATACGGCTCCGTTCGTGCGTCCTTGTACATATAGGCGGTCAGATCCGGATGCGCGTTGACGCTCTCCATGATGATGTCGCGGATGATGACCGGCTTGTGGTTTGGGTCTGCCGTCACTGCCATTCCATGTGCCCCCATTGTCATTCCGGGCGCCCCCATTGTCATTCCGGGCACCGACCGGGAATCCACAGACGCCTCTGCACGCCCGAAGATCCAGTCCAGCGAAACCCCGAAAAAGTCCGCGTACCAAGTCAACACGTCCAGCGGCGGAGCCGTGTTGCCGTTTTCATAACGCCCCACGCTCGGTTGGTTCGTGCCAAGATATTCCGCTACCTTCGCCTGGGACAGTTTTGCCCCCTCGCGCAGCGTCTTTAGTCGTTCCCCGATCTTGTTCATTTCTGTGTCTCCTTGTTTACTTGTTTGCGCCAGTCATTTCCGCCACTCTTGTCGTTCCCGTCACCGTCATTCGCCGACTTGAAACCACGTCATTCTGCGCAGACAGAATCCGGAAAGTATGATAGACTCTGGATTCTGCAACTTCATTGCAGAATGACAATACGGTGCGTAAATTGAATATAACGGAAGCGCAGAGATTAGTCAATACGAATTATGTATATTTATATGAATACAATAAAATATATTCATAATGTGTATATCGAACGCAAGGATTGTTTTCTTTTGTCCTGTACATCAAATATGATATGATTACTATAGTCGGAGGTATGAAATGCCATGAATATCATCATTTTATGGAATACTGATTTACATCTACCAAAAAAAAGGTGCGGCACATAGTACACCGCATGTTCATGCAGGTTATAGTGAATTCGATATGTCTATTGATTTCGATGCGAATATACTGGCTGGGAGTCTACCCAATAGACAACAGAAATATGTTGAGGCGTGGGTGCTGATTCACCAGGATGAGTTAAAGGCCGCATGGAAGGCATATAACGAATATGGTGAATTAATCAAAATTAAAGGATTGGAATAATAGGATGAGGCCGCGGGCAATCGAAGTTGAACCCATGAACGACTATCAGCTTTTCGTGACTTTTGCAAATCAGGAAAAGCGTATTTTCGATGTGAAGCCGTATCGTATGTTTCCATCCTTCAAAAATGTTTTTACGGATTTCAATTCCGTACATATCGCGGGATTGTCCGTGGCGTGGGAAAATGGCACGGATATTTGTCCGGATGAACTTTACTTTGATAGCCTTCCGGCAGACAATTATGATTCGGTATAAGGAGCCGGCTTACACATGAAGATTTACAATACACAGACGCGTACGAAGGAAGAGTTCGTACCACAGGTGGACGGCGAGGTCGGCATTTATGTTTGTGGGCCTACTGTCTACAATTATTTTCATATCGGGAACGCGCGACCTTTTGTCGTTTTCGATACGCTGAGGCGGTATCTGGAATATCGTGGCGAGACGGTTCGGTTCGTGCAGAACTTTACGGATGTGGATGACAAGATCATCGTGCGTGCCCGGGAAGAAGGAGTTTCTTCGCGCGAGATCGGCGACAAATATATTGCGGAGTATTATAAGGACGCGGCGGCGCTTGGCATCCGCAAGGCGACGGTTCATCCGCGCGTTACAGAAAATATTGAGGAAATCGTTGCCTTCGTTAAGAAACTGATCGCCGGCGGCTATGCATACGAGCAAAACGGCGATGTGTATTTCGACACAGAGGCGTTTGAGGGTTATGGAAAATTGTCCGGGCAGAATGTGGCGGATTTGAAGTCCGGCGCGCGCATTGACGTGGATGAGCGCAAGAAGAGCCCGCTGGATTTCGCGCTTTGGAAAAAGGCGAAGGACGGCGAAGATCTTTTCTGGGAAAGCCCTTGGGGACTGGGGCGGCCCGGTTGGCATATCGAGTGCAGTGCCATGTCGCGCAAATATCTCGGCGAGACGATTGACCTCCACGCGGGCGGGCAGGATCTCGTCTTCCCGCATCATGAAAATGAGGTCGCGCAGTCCGAGGCGGCGAACGGAAAGACTTTCGCGAACTACTGGATGCACAACGGTTATATCACGATCGACGATAAAAAGATGTCGAAGTCGGAAGGCAATTTCTTTACCGTGCGTGACATCCTGAAAGATTATGACGGCGAAGTGATACGCTATTTCCTGCTCGCGGGACATTACCGGAGTCCGATCAATTTTTCGAAGGATCTCATGGAACAGAGCAAGAGTGCGCTTGGGCGGTTGCGTAACGCGAAGGAAAATTTCGAGTATCTGACCGCGAATGTAGACCGCGTGCTTGATGATGGCGAGAAGGGAGCGCTTGCGGGTCTTTCGAAATACCGGGACAAATTCATCGCTGCGATGGATGATGATTTGAATACAGCGGATGCGATATCGGTTATCTTCGAATTGGTTGGAGAGGCAAATCGCAGAACAAACGACGGCGTGTCGAAAGAATATGCGGCAGGTGTGCTGGCGCTGCTGCTCGAACTCGCGAATGTGCTCGGTCTGCTCGAAGATCACGGCGAAGAGAATTCGGACAAAGGCGATCCCGAACTGCAGGCACTGATCGAAGAGCGCGGCAAGGCGCGGACCGAAAAAAACTGGGCGCGCGCGGATGAGATCAGAGACATTTTGAAGGCGAAGGGCATCACGCTGAAAGACACGCCGCAGGGGGTGCAAATCATCCGTGAAAAATAATTGTCATTCCCGCGCAGGCGGGAATCTCAAGACGGTCATGATAAAAGATTCCCGCCTTCGCGGGAATGACAGATGGTGTCCGCATATGACAGGGGGTGTCTGTGTATGACCAGTGGAACTCATGTTAAAGGATAGTGTGACGCTGGCTTTTTTGGGTGACGCGGTTTATGAACTTGCGGTGCGGCGGGTTTTGATCGAGCGCGGCGGCATCTACGCGGCGGACAAACTCCACCGGGCGGCGGTACGGTACGTGCGGGCTTCGGCGCAGGCGAAGGCGCTGCGCGGGATATTGAAGGCCATGGATTGCGGGGCAGTGCCCGCAATGACAGAAGGGTCGGACGTTTCGTCATTCGTCGGCTTGACCGGCGAATCCACGAGCATCATACTGGATGAAGAGGCGCTGACGGTCTGTCGGCGGGCGCGCAATCATAAGCCGAAGACGGTGCCGAAGAACGCTGACCCTTTAGAGTACAAGATGGCGACGGCGCTTGAGGCGCTCATCGGGTATTTGTCATTGGAGGGACGCGATGAAGAAGTGCAGGCGCTGATTGATCTGTCAATGCAAATCATTGACAGTAAAGAATGACAGGTGGTGCGCGGGAATGACAGGCGGTGAAGTGTAATGACGGATACGGGTGACCAAAAAATGATTTACGGGCGCAACGCTGTTACGGAGGCGATCAAGTCCGAAGCCGGAATCGAAAAATTATTGATTCAAAAAAACGTCGAAGGCGAAGGCAAGCGGATCTTTGCGATGGCGAAGAAGGCGCGAATCCCGGTGCAGGCAGTGCCTCGGTTTGTGCTGGACAAGGAGACGGGCGGAGCGGCACATCAAGGGGTGGCCGCGATCATTGCGGATTACGTTTATTCAAGTTTGGATGCGATTCTTGCGGAGGCGGAGGCGCGCGGGGAGGCTCCGTTTGTCGTGGTGCTGGACGGCATCGAGGATCCGCACAATCTCGGGGCGATCATTCGGTCGGCCGAGGGTGCGGGGGTGCATGGGGTGATCATCCCGAAGCAGCGGGCGGCTTCGGTGAACGGGACGGTCATGAAGACGAGCGCGGGTGCGGCGGCTTATATGAAGGTGGCCAAGGTGGGCGGCGTGAAGGCGGCGCTGGATGAACTGAAGGAAAAGGGTTTGTGGATTTATGGACTTGACATGGATGGGCAGTCTTACCGGGGGCAGGATTTTGGCGGCGGGGTTTGTTTGGTGATCGGCGCGGAGGGGAACGGACTCAGCCGCCTCGTGCGCGAGACTTGCGATTTTCTGGTATCTATCCCGATGCGCGGAAAGATGGAGTCGCTCAATGTTTCGGCGGCGGCGGCGGTCGTTTTGTTTGAGGTCGCCGGACGCGGTGTGGATTCTGCCTTTTTTCCGCCGACTTTAGTCGGCAATGGAAAAACGGACAGCGTAGGGAACGAAGTGACCGTAGGAGAGAGCGAAGCGAACGTTGCCTTTTTTCCGCCGACTTTAGTCGGCAATGGAAAAACGGACAGCGTAGGGAACGAAGTGACCGTAGGAGAGAGCGAAGCGAGCGTTGCACCTGCGGCGCGGAATGACGGGGGTGGTGATTCGGCGTGAAAGAGCGGGAGCATCAGACGCTTGAGGAGTTGGCGGCACGCAGCAAGGCCGGCGATGAGGAAGCTACCGAGCGCATTTTTGCGGCGAGCCGTAATATGCTCAAAAGCAAAGCCAACCTGTATTTCATGGTCGGGGCTGATCGCGACGATGTGTTGCAGGAAGGCATGATTGGGCTCATGTATGCGATTCGCAATTTCGACGCGGGCGCCGGTGCGTCGTTCAAGACCTTCGCCGAACTCTGTGTGAAGCGGCGCATCATCAATGCCGTGAAGATGGCGGGGCGCAAGAAACATACTCCGCTCAACGATTCGATATCGATCAACGAAAAGCCGGAGCACGACGAGGCTTATACCAATATCGCCGGAGGCGTAAACCCCGAAGAGATCGTGCTCTATGCCGATCTGCTCGATTATGTCGAGAAAAACGCCGAAGCGATTTTCTCGAATATGGAGCGCGAGGTGTGGGGCGCCTATATCGCGGGGAACAATGCGGCGCGTATTGCCGAGACGCTCGGCCGCCCCTCCAAATCCGTCGATAATGCCTTGACACGTATCCGGGCAAAGATCGAAAAACTGATCTCCGCATGATATTCTGTCGCGGCCGCGTTCGCGCAACTCGGCACAAATCCCTTCGAGTTTGATTGACCTCGGGACTGTAACATTTGCTTTCAAAAAAGCTTGAATTTGCTTTCAAAAAGCTTGATTTTTAAGGAATTGTATATTAATATACAGTTATTACAAGAAGCCATACAAATTTGACAAAAACATCGTTCTTTGTCCTTTTTCATTTTTGTAGTGGCTTAGGAGAGGGTGGCTGAAGTCTAAGGTATTTCTTTTTTTTCGGCGAGAGTCGGACGTGGCAAAACGAAATAGCGAATTCAACATGTTCCGGCGTCATCGCCGGGACTAAATGGGTTTTTGGCAGTAGGGTTGTGTCTGGGTATGGACGAAAGGGCGGAGCGATATGTTATTTCAGAAGAAGCAAGGAAGCGTAAGAAATCGGGTACTCGTGTTCCTGATGATTCTGGCCATGCTGGTCGTGTATGCGGTACCGGCGACGGTGTTTGCGGAGGTAAATCCGTCGGGTACAAATCCGTCGGGGACGAGCGACCAGCAGATCGTGAAGGACGGCGGAGCCAGCTTTCTAAAGGAAGCTGACAATTGGGCGGCTCCGTTTTTAACGCAAAACGGTCTCGATAGCGATACAGATCTTGAGCTCGGAAAGACCATTCGGCAGGCGGGGCTTGCCGAGAATGAGTTCATCATCGATCTCGTTGTGAAGTCGAAGCAAAAGGCGATCAATATCAAGCCTGACGTCGCCGCGACACTCGTGCTGGACTTTTCCTCTTCGATGCTGTACGAACCGGGAAGAAACTTCGATAAATCCGGAAATTCAGCTTATAGCAGCAACACCAGATTCAAGGCGTCGGACTATCCTGACTCGAGATTGTATTCCGTCGTAGAGGCAACCAAGAAGTTCATCACGGACTTTGCGAGCAACGCGGAAAATCCGGATGGAAGCAAGGCAAAGCGGTATCTGTCGATCGTCGTGTTCAATCAGTATGCTCAAACTGCGAAAGCATGGGTGGATGTGGCGGCTATGAGCGAAACAGAATTGCAAACCTTTCTCAATCAAATTGGCACTTGGGATTCATCTACAAATACGATCACCGGGTATACTACCTATGTGTTGGGTGACCAAACTACAGTTAATAATGTGCGCTATTATCCCGTTTTAGACCGGGCGGCCGGCACCAATGCGCAGTCCGGACTGATCCTTGCCAAGAATCTTTTGGACCAGCTTGGAACGGGTTCGCTGCCGTTGCCCGCAAACCGCAACGTGCTCTTTTTCTCCGATGGCGCGCCCAACTATGTGGTGAGCAACAACGCAGGAATCACCTCGGCGGCACAAGTACCATCAAATGCCAATAACATCGATTCAAGGGGTAGTGCGACCGGGGACAATCGTAGCACCACTGCGGGTAATCCCGTCGCAGAGGCTGCGGCGATCACCACCGCACGCGCTATAAAAGCAGAAACCAATCCCAAGAATGCTACGATTTATGCCGTAGGTTTTGGCGCCGGGTATACTCCTGATAACAATACGAATGCCAGTGGAAGCTGGCCCTATACGCCGGAATTCCTCGATCCCGGAGACAGCCGCCGCACTGGCTATCCGACGGCCGCTGAGGGCGGCGTCGCCGACCCCGGCAAATTCTTTACGTCAGCGGACAACGTTTCGCTGCAGGGGATGTTCGACAGTATTTCCCAGGCGATGCGGACACAGCCCTGGCTGGTGCACGATCCGATGGGGCCGAACATCGAGTATCTTGGAGGGGTGGCTATCCCGAACGCTTTGAACTACCCGTCTATATTCCTTAACTCGATTCCGGATTCGGTCGTGAATGTGCCAACGTCTTCCACCGAACTGACCTGGGATTTGACAAAGATGATTCCCCATACAGACGGCGACTGGTATGAGTATCGGTTTTCCTACAAGATCAGATTGAACGACTTGGCGGCAGAGTTCGACTATGACGACAATATCTGGCCTACGAACGGTCATACGTATCTTACCTATTTTAATACACACACAATTACCGTCAACGGGCAAGCTGTCCAGGAGTCCGGCCCGGTTCATGACAATGCTGTGTTTGCGGTGCCGGAGGTAAAACCCTATGCCGCGAGCCCGGCCATCGTAAAGACGAATGCGGCGGGTGCACCCCTCCCGGGAGCCATGTTCAAACTGTCGCACAAACGCGCAGGAATCAGACCTGCCTCAGGCAGTGATTATGAGCAGATCGCCGCAGACATCGTATCGGGTTCGGGTGGTGTTCTCAGTTCAGCCACACTCAATCCGCTTCATCTCGGGTGGGGCAGCTACAAACTGGAAGAAAGGGAAGCTCCCGACGGATATATCCCGGGCGGCCCATGGTACTTTGATGTGCACTATGGCAAGATCGTTGCAAGCACTGATACCTTGACCGATGCGCAGAAAGCCTCGTTTACAGCGCTGCTGCAAACGAGTGGAACCTATCAAATCGTGAACCGTGAAGAGGGAAAGATCGTTATACAGAAGAAGACGCAAAACCAAAGTACTCCTTCTCTGTATGACAATGGCCCGGGAAATATTCGCTTCCTCGTATACGCTGCCGTCAGTGATGGGGCACCGCAGGGCGATCCTGTTGCGGAGGGCTATACGTTGGCGTCGGAGGCCTCTTTGGGTCAGGTGGTAATCCAAAGCCGCAATCTCGTTCCGGGAAACACCTACTATGTGTTCGAGGATCCGGCTTCGGTTCCTTCCGGTCATGTGCCGCGCGCTCCGGGATACATCACGGTGACCGCAGTCGCGGCATCCACGTCCATGCCGCCGGTCAACGACTTTTACAATGATCTTCAATACGGGACATTGACCGTTTCGAAGACTTCGGAGTCCGGCCTGTCCGGGAAGATTTTCTACGCAACGATCGAAGGCCCTTCCTATCTCGGTGGAACTACGGTTCAGATTTATCCGACCCCGTTTGGTCCTGTAAACGTCCTTCCCGGAAATTACACGGTGACGGAAGTGTCGACGCCCGGATGGTACGCAACGTATGAAGACAGCGATACGGGCAACTCGACGGACGGCGTTGTGACGGTCATAGGCGGCGGCAACTCTTCCGTGATCGTGACGAACACCGAAGTACTCGGGCAGGCGGTACTGAGTGTCCTGAAAACAGTAAACGGCTCTTCGGATGTTCCCGAGGGTTATCGCATTGGCAGTAACGCCATTACCTTTAGCTTCACGCTGACACAAGTCAAAGATATGGACGGGGCTCCGCTTGATGCGGGAACTGAGCCTGTCGTTCAACCGCAGACCGTTATGACGGGATATGCGGGAGGCTCGCCGTCACCGAATTTTGCTCCGATCGCAAATCTTCCCGTTGGTGAGTACTACTTTAAGATCGAGGAGTCTGTACCAACATCGCTTCCGCCCGGATGGGTCTATGATCCGGCGCCATCGGAGATTATCAAAGTCACGGTGACGAATGAAGACGACGATGATGATGCTGAGATTGCTTACTCGTCTAGCAAAAATGACGCCACGACGCCGAATACGGCGGAGTTTGCGAATTCGTATACACCTCCAACAGGAAACGTCCTCTTGTCGGCGGTCAAGGCGATCGACGGAACGCGATCGAGGGCAGAAAACGAGAGGGAGTTCACATTCTGGATTACGAGAACGGATGCGAACGGAGCGCCGCTCTATGGCGAGGCTTCGGCGTTGCTCTATCGACAGGTGAAGACCGTGCGTACGGGCGAGGTTCCATTTGTGGAGATTCAAGGTCTTCCGGTCGGCGGCCCATACTATTATCTGATCGAAGAAGTCGAGTCGGCAACGCATCCCGCATACTGGCAATATTCAAGCGACAAAATCCTGGTTGGGGTAAGTGTCAGCGACGTACTTGGCGAAGCGGTCGTCACGAAGGAATACTGGAGTCTGCATTGGGCTGACGGCGGTACACCTGAAAAGACGCCAATCCAAGAAGCGAATCTACCGCATACGTTCACAAATATATACACGCCGCCGACCGTTGATGTGAGTTTTGAAGCGACAAAGACAATCGTGGGATATGAGGATCTGTCGGTCAGCGCAATCAAGACATTCAATTTTGGAGTTTGGGAGACGGATGATTCATTCTCCGGTGATTTCAACAAGAACAATACCGTGGCGGGCGGCTCCTTTAACTTCCCCGAAGATTTCACCAACGGGATTAGTTCGGAGAAGTCCATTGCGGGCGACGGACTGAAGAATCTTGCCCCGGGGATTCACTATTTTGTAATCAAAGAGATCGTTCCGTCGGATACGACAGAGGATACCTGGGTGTACGATCCCGATGTCGTGCAGGTGACCGTCACGATAACGGATATCACGGACTCAGCAAATTACCCAACAGGAGATCGCGTCAGTGTCTATATTCAGTATTCGGACGGAACCGACACGATCGGGACGCCGGCGTTTGAAAATCGTTATATACCGAAAACGACCCTGACATTGACGAAGGCAGTGACTGCGACAGACAGCACGACGAACCCAGATCCGAACGATGAGTTTACCTTTACGGTCGTCTTTGGCGATGACGAAGACCCCTTGATCACTCCTTTGCTCAATGGGATCACAGCTCCGGAGGCGTCAAGTGCTACTGCCGTATACGATAGTGGAACAAAATCATGGCTTGTCACGCTGAAAGCGAACGCCGGCATTGTATTCCAAAATATCCCGGTCGGTGCGACGTACGGCATCACCGAAGGCATCCTGCCGCCGGGCTATACGGTGGAGAGTCCGGAGAGCGGTGTAATAGGAGGAACGATTACAAGCGCTACTCCAGTCGAAGTGGAATTTGTAAACAACTACGCGACATACGAAGCGCAGATTCCGGTGAAGAAGGAGATTTTGGTCAGCGAGGAAAGCGTAAATCCCGCTGCTGTGCCGGACTTCTCGTTCAAGCTGACGCAGATTCCGAATCCGGACATCGAGGATGCTGAGATTCTTCCGGAAGACGTGTTGACGTTTACCAATGTGGCGACCATCAGTGGCGGCTTACTTACAGCCTACCCGAAGAGCCTTCCCGGTGCCTTCACGGTCAAGGGACTGCTTCCGGGTCACATTTACTACTTCACGGTCGAGGAAGTAAGCGGAAGCGAGCCGGGCTGGACATATTCAGCGGATGTGAAGTATGTGAGCATCACCGTGGATGAAGACGGGCTTGCGACGGTTGTCGGAGGCGATGCTGAAGGTGAAGGCGAAGGTGAAGGCGAAGGTGAAGGCGAAGAGGCAGTGGTGACAAGCACCAACAGCTTTACGAATATCTACACGACGGGTACGGCGCAGTTCAATGTGCGGAAGCTGATCACAGGTGTTGCATCGACAACAGAATCGTTCACTTTCCACTATGTACAGGTGAACGATGCGGAGGGATCGCCTTACGCAGGCACAGGCGAGGCTCTTTCGGGGAGCAAGTCGACTACGGGTACGATTCCCGCAGAGTCCGGTCAGGTCGCGACCTTTGATCTGATCACGGGGCTGACGGCGGGAACATACTATTTCAAGGTCGCCGAGCAAGCTGGTTTCGCGGATGGCTGGAGTTATTCAGCAGAAAATTATATCATTGCGGCCACTGTTCCGGAAACTGGCGGCGCCGCACAGATCACGTATCCTCAGGACTTTACTGCGTACGCGCCACCTACCTTTACGAATATCATCACGCCCCGTATCGCCGTTGAGGTCGACAAGGATACGATTCAGCGTACGGCTGCGGCCTACAGCTCGACAGTGCTGGCCGGTGCGGACGATGTCGAGGCAATCGACAATCCTGTCGAGAATGTCGCGAATGATCAGTATGTTTATGAGATCGACTTTCGCTCTCTGTCAAACGTTCCGCTTGACAGCTTCGTCGTGACGGATCCGCTGGAGAGCGACAATGGCGGTAAGATCGTCTTGGATGAACTTTGGACGCCGGTGGTCTTTGGGGATGTCATCGACGAAGATTGGTGGGCTGAAGTCTACGAGAATGGCGCCAATGAAGAGTGGATCTATGATGATAATTATGACGATTTGCCGACGCCGGTTTATCGCATTTCGTGGACTACGGCAAACGGCTCCGGCGGGTTTGTCTATGCCCTGGCAAATGGGCAAGGCATTGAATACGCTGTGCCTCCGAGCGGTATCGTTCCGGCCGGCACAGAGCCGGTGAAGTATATCGACTTCACGGCTTTGGCTTTAGACAATGGCAACCGCGTGACGAGTCTGACCTTTGATTTCGGCAAAGTCGGCGTGGGATTCACGAGCAAAAACATTCGTGACGTCGACGTCAATACACAAGACAATGACGCCAATGCACAGAATATCGCGGGCGCCGAAATCGTTGAACCGACAGTTCTGGAGAAGCTTGCCGAGTTGTTCGTTCCGGTGATCGCTCATGCGGTGGACGCCATTGGCGGTATTGTGGATTGGAGTGACTCGAATACCGGAGATTTCACGGGAACGCTAATGCCTGCAACTTTCGCGGTGCATGCGACGGGAGCCTTGGCTGACAGTACGGCGAATGATATCAACGGAAGCGTATTCGTGCGCGGCACCCTTGGAGATTTGAGCGATACGGATGAGGATCGCGTAGTGACGCACAATCTCGTGGTGCAGCAGCAGATTACCCCTGAGCCGGTTCCGCAGGTTTCCTTCAGCAACGGGAATATCGAAATCCCGATTCGCAGGATCACGACGACTGTCGTGGCGGGCGCGCCGAGAACGGGCGACTACTTCATCCTTCAAATTCCGATCGCTTTGCTGGCGGCGGCACTCATCGCGCTGTTACTGCTGATCGCTTACGCGCGGCGCAAGAAGTATGCACAGACGGAAGGCGCCCCGGCGCAGGCGGTAGCCCGCAAAAAGCGTCTGCGGAAAGGCAGTATGTTGTCGCTGTTCTTCGCGCTGGCGATTGCGGGTGCGGCCTTCCTCCCGTCGTCTGTGAGTGCAGCTACGGCTTATCCGGCGGCGGACGACGCGCAGTATTACTTCTCGGTCGAAACTGGATTCACGGCGACACAGCTCGAGCAGATGAAGCTGGATATTCTCGCACAGGGTGTGCCGCAAGATGTTGTTTCCCAAATACAGCCCTTCGGCGAGATGGATCGGGTGGTGTTGGTCGAGCGTGTCGTCCCCGTGACCCTGGGTGTTCCGACGAACGACGTCAACAGCATTGACCTTAGGTACTTTGACGCCGCCGCGCCGACTACCGTGATCGCCGGTGACGCCAACACACTGGAAACAGATATTGTCTCTACGGTCAGTGGCGTGAAGCAGATTCGCTTGTCCGGTCAGGCGGCGGAACTGCAGCGGGAGCAAACTTCCGGCGGTATCTTATTTGAAAACAAGACGGCTCCGGCGGGCTCGAGAGCACGGCCGAGCCTGAACAGCGATAACTATGACGCGACGGTGAATTACCGTGGACTGGAGCAGGTCGCGGGCTATAGCGCATTCACGGCGACGATTGGAGACTTGCCGACCGTCCAGATCATCACAGATGTTGTGGAAACGGTGGTAGGGCCCGGCGCGGTTGTAGTTGGCGGCGGAGCTGCAGGTGGCGGCGGAGCCGCCGCGCCGCCGGATGCGGTGATTCCTCCGGCTGAAACGCCTTTGGCCACACCGGACGCAGCGGCGGATGGCACACCGAACGAGGAGACAACAACGATCGGTGAAGGCGACACGCCGCTTAATTTCGGAGCAAACGGAACAGATGCAGGCTCGGTGGCTCTGGTCAACCCGATTCTGTGGGCCGTGATCGCAATCATTATCGCGGTGGTCGTCATCATAGCGGTGACGAGGAAAAAGCGCCTGGAGAAAGGCAACGACATGAATAACGCTTAATCGCTTCTTAGCGCAAGTGCGTGCCAAGGGTTGTTGCCAAGATTCTTATCCCACAGCAGGATCTGATCGATCGCGGCCAGCTCTTCATTCGAAAATTCCAAATGATCTAAAGCAGCAACATTCTCCCGAATTTGCTCCGGTCTGCTCGCGCCGATCAACGCAGAAGTCACAGGCTTCACACCGCCGGTTGTATTTTCGCGAAGCACCCATGCGATCGCCATCTGTGCCAAAGATTGTCCGCGTTTTTCAGCGATCTCACCCAGTGCTTGGATCTGTTTGATCTTTTCGTCCGTAACGCTGCCTGCTTCTAAGAACTGATGCGCTTTCGCCGCACGTGAATCGGCGGGGATTCCGTTCAGGTACCGATCGGTCAGCAGGCCTTGGGCCAGAGGGACGAAAGCGATGGAGCCTATCCCGTTTTGATCGAGGACAGCCTGAAGGCCTTCTTCAATCCAACGATCGAACATATTGTAGTTTGGCTGGTGAATGAGGATCCGTATCCCTTGCCGTACCGCTTCGTTCGCCGCTGCCTGCGTCTGTTCCGGCGTGTAGGAGGAGATTCCAACATAGAGGGCTTTCCCTTGATGAATGGCAGTTGCGAGCGCGCCGACCGTCTCTTCTATCGGCGTACCCGGAACAGGCCGATGCGAATAAAAAATATCCGCATAATTCAGTCCCAAACGCGTCAGACTTTGATCAAGACTCGCAAGTATATATTTTCGTGAGCCGCCGTTGTCGTCGCTTCCGCCGTACGGTCCCGGCCACATATCGAAGCCTGCTTTCGTTGAGATGATCAACTCATCCCGTAAATTTCCGGGGAAATCTTCTTTCAGGATGCGGCCAAAATTAGTCTCCGCGGACCCGTTCGCCGGATTGCCGTAATTGTTCGCGAGATCAAAATGTGTGATGCCCAGATCGAACGCGGTATGAATCATCTCACGCGCTGTTTCAAAATTATCATAATACCCGAAATTATGCCAAAGCCCCAGGCTGAGAGGCGGCAATTTCAGGCCTGATGAGCCGACACGCCTGTAAGAGAAATGATCATATCTGTTTTCATTTGGTACGTACATTATTTTCTCCTTTCGTCATAATGCATTTCCGGATAATTTATGATAACACTATTATAAAAATAGAAACATATAAAACCTTGATATGTGTCTATTCAGTCCGCTATATTCCGGTTTCGTGTGATACCCCTTCTTTGGAGGGCGCTTATGCAGATAATCAGATTCTCGATTGTTTCACCTCCAGGCAAAGAACGCACCAGATCGGAACGTAAGGTAGTTATTTTCGTCGCCCATTGTTGTCATTTCCGTGTCCTTTTAAATGCTGAGATGATATACTGTTTTCAGGAGGAGGTGAGAAGATATGTCACCATTAAGAGAAACGGCTATCAAACTAATTCAAGAAATTCCTGACGATAAACTCGTCCATGTTTTGAGTATTATCAAAGGTGTCAAAGGTTTGTATCCAGACCCTGCTGAATTACACACAAGCAAGGAAACCGCCTATCATCATCTACAGCAGATGAGGGGACAGATTCCCGCTGAATTAGACTATGCCGAGGAATTGGCGAAATCACGAGCAGAAAGATATGCGCCTGCTAATTGATACAAATGTTCTGCTCGACTATTTAGCCAAGAGAGAACCATTTTTGAAATCTGCTGAAGCGATTGTTGATGCTTGTGCCACAGGCAAAGTTGACGGCAGTATTGCTGCACATTCATTTTCAAATATCTTCTACATCCTTCGAAATGTCTTTCGCGTCGATGAAAGAAAGAAACTGTTGCTT
Source organism: Clostridia bacterium (assembly GCA_025997195.1). GTDB lineage: Bacteria > Bacillota > Clostridia > Peptostreptococcales > Anaerovoracaceae > WRMW01. The sequence goes on from BNUG01000002.1 coordinate 20,904, forward strand.
GATTTATGTGTTCTTTTCACGGTTGAAGGAATAAATCAGCAGACAATCGAAACATCTCTGCGAAACAACTACTTTGACGATTTTGAGGATTGCCTTCAAATGGAGTGTGCAATCTCAATTTTTGTTACAAAAAACGGTTTCCTTACAGAAAATCGCAAAATCCTGTAAGGAAACCCTGAGTGGTCGAGGTGACAGGATTTGAACCTGCGGCCTCTGCGTCCCGAACGCAGCGCTCTACCAAGCTGAGCCACACCTCGCACGAATGGTATTATACTAAAAAACCCGCGCGCCCGTCCATAACAAATTATCACTCCCGTCATTCTGCACTTGCGGCGCAGAATGACGGCAGGGTCAGTTCTCAGGCGCGCGGGTGTGCGCTGTCGTAGACGTCTTTGATGCGGTTTTTGGTGACAGACAGGTAGGCCTGCGTCGCGACCGGGTCTTCGTGGCCCATGAGTTCCTGAAGTGTATTTAGATCGGCGCCGTTTTGAACCATGTGGACGGCGAAGGAATTGCGCAGGATCTGCGGTGTGATTTTTTTGTCAATCCCGGCTTTTTCCGAGTAGCTTTTTAGAATCTTCCAAAGCGCCTGTCTCGTGATACGCTCCCCATAATAATTGAGGAAAAGTGCCGACTCCTTGCGCGCCTCCGCCGCCGTCTTGCCGCGCTGCAAATGGGGGCGAATATCGTAGATGTATGCTTCGAGCGCCGCGCGTGCGGGCCGCCCGATCGGGATAATGCGCGCTTTGCCGTGTGCGCCGCTGCAGGTAACGAAACCCATGCGCAGATTGACGTCATCTATGTTGACAAACATCAATTCCGTGACGCGCAGGCCTGTTGCATACAGCATTTCAAGTATGGCCAAATCGCGCCGCCCGATATCCGTATCTCCCGGGGCGGTGAGCAAACGCTCCACCTCTTCGATCGACAAATACTCAATGCCTTTGCGCGTGATGCGTGGGGATTTGATGCCCGTTGTCGGGTCAGCTTCCGTCCGGCCCGTTTCGATGGCATACCGGAAGTAAGCGCGCATAGAGGCCAGCTTGCGGTTGACGGTCGCCGCGCTCATGCCGCGCGACTTCAGCCCGAGCAGCCACGCCGCCATATCGGCTCGCGAGGCGTCGTCTATCGCGTGTACGCCTTTTTCCTCGAGGAATGTCGCAAACTCCGCCGTATCCCGCAGATAAGCGGATACAGAATTGGCGGAAAGCCCCTTGTTGTTTGTTAAATAATCCTGAAATCTCTTTGCGTCTGAATCCATCCCCGCCGCCTTATCATTTGCCGTGAAGTTTGGCGCGTTTCACAGGCAAAAATCCTTGCAATACCACCAGTATTGCTGCGTTTAGCTGCGAGCCGGAGGCGAGTCTCATCCAAAGCGTTGCCTGTGAATCGCGCCAAACTTCACGGCAAATCTGTGCAGCCATAGCTTCTATAGGTATCCTAATGTACAAGCAGTATATCTTAGCGCTGGTCATATTACAATAAGGTTACATAAAATTTTCAAAAAATATCACGCAGAACTACGGACTACGGACACCCCCACCCTCGGTTTTACCGCTGTCAACCACCCGCGGTTTTGCGCTTTACACCATCGGCTGAAACCTTTATAATACAAACGTTGGTCACGGGGTGTAGCGCAGCTTGGTTAGCGTACTTGACTGGGGGTCAAGGGGTCGTGAGTTCGAATCTCACCACTCCGACCAAAAAAGCCTGTAATTTCAATGGTTACAGGCTTTATTATTTGGGCTTTCTATGCGGACTCACGACGCAGGGGGCGATGAGCCGTGAGCCCCGCCGAAATATTCGAGAGGTGACAAATCCATAAGGTTCGCCTCCTACTACACTTTCAAAATATTGATCTTCCCGACGAGCGGCAGTGGTTTTCTCTCGCCCCTTACGGCATGGAGAATCCCGATGACGCCGAGGATCGTAAAGAGAATCCCAACGACCCATCCAAGGATGGTAAAGGCGATCAGGCCGCCCCAACCATAGCCAAGCAACAGTCCGAGTCCCGCGCTGCTGCTAAACATCACCGCCGTCACAATGGCGCTAACGATATTCAGGACGATCACGACCGCGACCCAGACAATAAAGAAGGATAGCCCCTGGTTGGTATGATAGCGGGTGTACTGTGAATTTTTCGGTCCGGCCAAGAGCGGAATCAGGAACAGGATGTACGCGAGTACGCCCCATACCTTATTTTGCTGCGCGTCGGTCGCCCAATCGGGGGCGCCGCCGTAATAGGGCTGCTGACCCGGTGCCTGCTGATACCCCTGTTGTCCGGGCTGCTGCTGATATGTCTGCTGCCTCGGTGCGGCTTGCTGTGTGGGCGCCTCGGGCGGTACGCCGCGCCATACCGGTTGCTGCTGTGGCTGTGCTTGCGCTTGTGGCGGCGCTGGCGCCGGCTGAGGAATCGGCTGTGGACCCCCCGGCGGCGGAGCCTGTTGACTCGGGGTTGCCGCCGCTTCGATCTGTGTGCCGCACGACGGGCAGAATTTTACCCCACCTTCTGCTTGTGTTCCGCAATTTGTACAAAATGCCATGATACTCTCCTTTCGCTGTACCCAATATATGAATAGTACACAATCAGGTCGAGATGTTCAAGCGCTCGAATCGCCTCAAAAAATCGCGTGTGCTATTTGTGTCAGGGGTGTGTCAGGGGGGGCGGAATGACAAGTTTTCACACAGTCTGACGTTCGAAACCACTGACACGCGAATTTGCGTTATAATGTTTTTATATGGATGAGTTAGAAAATGAAATCGCCGCGGGGTTGTCTGATCTGATTCTTGGGCTTGTGCTCATTGTGATCGCTTTGGGTGTGCGCGCAATTCTGCCCCGTGTGCTGGATAAGCACAGCAAGAACCGCCGACAGGTCTTGTGGATTGAGGGCGCTGTGCCGCCACTGATGTACCTGCTGATCGCCTGCTCGGTTTGCACGGTGGCTTTGGCGCTCGTCGCGATACTGCCGCAGAGCGACTCCTATAGTGTCAACAAAATCATCAAGGGGCTTCCCGATTCGATCGGCAAAATCATCCGCATCTGTGTGATCGTCTTCATCGGGTGGTCGATCATTGGGGCGAACCGGAAGAGCAATTTTTTCCTGGCCGCCAAAGCTGACGACAATGAAGAATCGCGTCTTGCCCTGATTCGGTTCTCCTCGGGCGTACTCAATATCGTGATCGCTGCTTTCATGGTCGTCATGATCATCACGGAACTCGGATACAATGTGACGGCACTGATAACGGGCCTTGGACTGGGCGGTCTTACCGTCGCGCTTGCCGCGAAGGACGCCGCTGCCAATTTCTTTGGCGGTGCCGTGATCGTGATGGACCGTCCGTTCGAAATCGGAGACTGGATCTCAACCGACGCAGCCAGCGGGACCGTCACCGACATCAATATGCGGGCCACGACCATTCGAACCTTGGAGGGTGCTCCTACGATCATCCCCAATCAGATCCTCAGCAATTCGGCGATCACGAACTGGTCGCGCGGCATCGAGCGGCGGCGCATCGACATGGAATTGGGCTTTGCGTATGGCGCTTCGTCGTCGGATATCGAAGCTTTCACAAAGGCGGCTAAGGCCATGCTCGAAGCCGACCCGGACGTGGAAACGGATGCGGACGCGTTTGCCGCTGTGGTGCGCTTCTTTGACTTCGGGGCGTATAGTCTCAGAGTCAAGCTGTACTGTTATTCAAAACAGACCGCCTATCCGGACTATCTCGCCGTCAAGGAACGTATTCTTTTCAAGCTGGCGGAGCTTGCGGAACAACAGCATCTGACCTTCGCTTTCCCGACCCAAACTTTGGAAGTGAAAAGTTCGGGTCATTCCCGCGAATGACAGTGTTTCAGTGTTTCCGTGTTTCCGTGTTTCAGTGTTTCGGCAATTCGGCAACATAATACTTTTGTGCCGCGCGTCGATGTGATACCATTACTACTATATGCGTATTGGCAAATTGGACAATGAAACGCTCGAGCGGCTCGTTCTTGGCAGGACGGGTGCGCACAGAGACGAAGTGATCGCGGGCGCTGGTATCGGCGAGGATTGTGCCGTGCTGGATTTCGGCGCGTTCGACTGTGTTTTGTCGACGGATCCGATCACAGCTTCGGCTGACCGCGTCGGTGCGCTCGCGGTCTATATTTCCTGCAACGATGTCGCCGCGCATGGCACAGAGCCGGTCGCGATCATGCTGACGGTTCTTCTGCCGCCCTCTGTGACGGAAGACGAGATCGCAGAAATCGCACGGCAGTCGGATGAGGCGGCTCGGGATCTGGGCGTCAGCATTATCGGCGGTCATACGGAGATCACGGATTCGGTGACCAGACCGCTTATCTCCGCCGTAGCCCTCGGACGCGCGGCAAAGCAGGGAAGCAAAGAAGCGCCGGCGCCGAACGATCTTATTATAGTCACAAAAAGTTTGGCGCTTGAAGGAACCGCTATTTTGGCGAAAAAGCAGGAAGGCAACTTGCGGCGTATTTTGACGGAAGAGGAACTCGCGGCTGCGAAGGCGATGCTGGACCGCGTGAGCGTGGTGAAGGAAGGCGTGGCGGCAGGTAAGGTAGGCATGACGGCGATGCATGATATTACGGAAGGCGGCGTTCTCGGAGCGGTCTGGGAAGTCTGCACGCGGGGCGGCGTCGGTGCGGAGATCGAGATGGCGCGCCTGCCTTTCGAAGACGTAAGTTTGGAGGTGTGCGCGTACTTGGGGGTCAATCCCCTGCGGCTCATTTCCTCGGGCTCAATGCTGATTTATATCCGTCCGGACAAAGAAGCGGAATTGACGGCGGCGCTGGCGGAGGCCGGTGTGCCGGTGACCGTGATCGGCCGGGTGACGGCGGCGGCGGACGGCATCGTGCTGATCGGCCGGATGGGAGAACGGGAGGTCATCGAACCTCCGGGGCCGGATGAGGTGTATTCAGCGGCGCAGAATGACAAAACGTTTGAAGCAATATAAAATAGTATGGTTAGGTGGCTGAACAGTCATTGTAGTTGGTCAGAGGAGAGAGAAAAACGTGATAGAAATCAGATGGCACGGGCGCGGCGGACAGGGCGCCAAGACGGCGGCGCTTTTGCTCGCGGATGTGGCCTTTGAGGCCGGCCTGTATGTGCAGGGTTTTCCTGAGTACGGTCCCGAACGCATGGGTGCGCCGATCACGGCTTACAACCGGCTCGACGAGACGCCGATCCGGGTTCATTCCAATATTTATGACCCGGATATCGTGGTCGTCGTTGACGAGACGCTGATCGGGGCGGTGGACGTGACGGCCGGACTGAAGTCCGGCGGCAAGCTGGTCGTGAATACAGGGCGCCCGGCGGCGGAAGTTCGTGCGAAATTCGAAGGGGTCAGCGGAGACGTGTCAATCTATGCGGTTGACGCGGCTGATATTTCGATTCGCAATCTCGGCCGCAACCTGCCGAATACGCCACTGCTTTCTGTGGTGGCCCGGCTTACCGGCGTCATGGATGAAAAGAAATTTATCGGCGTCATGCAAAAGGCTTATGAAGAAAAATTCGCGAGTAAATCCGAGGTGATTTCCGGCAATATGACGGCGCTTCGGGAGGCATGGAACGGTGCCGTGCTCATAGGCTGTGATGACATAGTCGAGCATGTCACCACAGCCTAAGAGCGAGGAGGCGTAGAGGATAAAGATGGCAACTGAAAAAGGAAAAGAAAAAGAAAAGATGAATCCTATGGGGGATATCGGCGAAACGTCGCCCTGGCAAAGCCTTACGCAAGGTGGCTTTGTGTATGGCGAAGGCAATTCCGTTTTCTTTAACACGGGGGACTGGCGTACGAAGGCGCCGGTTTGGAAGCAGGAAAACTGCAAGCAATGTCTGCTTTGCTTCCCGGTCTGTCCGGACAGCTCGATTCCTGTCTCAAATAGTAAGCGCCAGGATTTCGATTTCTTCCACTGCAAGGGCTGCGGCATTTGCGCGAAGGTTTGTCCCTTTGGCGCCATCGGTATGGCCAAAGCCGGAGAGGAGGGCAGTCATGAGTAAGCGCGGCAGGATGAGCGGAAACGAGGCAGTCGCCCTTGCGATCCGCCAGATCGACCCGGACGTCATCGCGGCTTTTCCGATCACGCCCTCTACGGAGATCCCGCAGTTTGTTTCACGGTTCAAGGCTGACGGATTGATCTCGACGGAGTTCATCACGGTCGAGTCCGAGCACAGCGCGATGAGCGCCTGCATTGGGGCCGAAGCCACAGGTGTGCGCGCGATGACGGCGACCAGTTCGGCAGGCATGGCTTTGATGTATGAAGTCCTTTATGTGGCGGCATCCGACCGGCTCCCGATCGTGCTTGCCGCCGTCAACCGTGCCCTGACCGGTCCGATCAATATCAACGCGGAACATTCCGACAGCATGGGGGCCCGCGACAGCGGCTGGATTCAGATCTATAGTGAGAACGCGCAGGAGGCTTATGACAATATGCTGATGGCGCACCGCATCGGCGAACATCCGGATGTGATGCTGCCCGTTATGATCTGCCAGGACGGTTTTATCACGAGCCATGCCATCGAGAATATTTTGACGGAGGACGATGCAAAGGTAAAAGCCTTTGTCGGGACTTACGAGCCGGAACATCACCTGCTGGATCCGAACCGATCGGTCGCAATCGGTCCATACGGCGTTTCCCCCTACGTCTTCGAGCTCAAACGTGCGCAGGCGTATGCGATGGAACAGGCGAAGGGCGTCATTCTTTCTGTTGCGAAGGATTTTGAAAAAGAGTTCGGGCGCTCTTACGGCTTTTTCGAAGAGTACCGTATGGACGACGCCGAATTCGCCGTTCTACTCATGGGCTCCGCGGCAGGTACCGGTAAGGTGGCGGTAGATCGCCTGCGCGGGCGCGGCGTGAAAGCCGGCCTTGTGAAGCTGCGGTCGTTCCGGCCCTTCCCCGCGGAAGCGCTGGCCGAAGCGCTCGGCGGGAAGAATAAGAACCTAAAGAGTCTTGCAGTCATGGATCGCAGTGAAGGCTTTGGCGGCTTTGGCGGGCCATTGGGCGCGGAAATAAGGGCGGCACTGTTCGGACGGACAAACGGTCTCAAGGTCGTCAATATCATTTACGGGCTTGGCGGCCGCGATATAAGGGTCGAGGATTTCGAAGATCTCTACAAAGAACTCGACGCGATGCAAGGCATGGAAGCAAGGGACATCCCTTATGTCCGTTATTTGGGACAAAGAGAAATATAAAGAGAAATAAAGGTACGAGAAAGACAGGGATACGGACCCGGATAGAGACAAAACCCGGGATAACAAACAGATCAGGAGAGCGAGAAGGAAACGATTATGGCATACAATGCGTATTCACTGAAAGAAGTTGCGAGCAAGCCCGAGCGGTTGGCGCCGGGCCATCGGATGTGCGCAGGCTGCGGCTCAACGGTCGCGGTACGTGCCGTCATGCGCGCACTTCGGCCGGAAGACAAGGCCGTCGTCACTTTGGCGACGAGTTGCCTCGAAGTCTCGACGATGACGTACCCGTATACGAGTTGGGAAGACAGCTACATCCATACGGCGTTCGAAAATGCGGCGGCGACCACGAGCGGCGTGGTGGCCGGCTATGCCGCCAAGAAAAACAAGGGCAAGCTGGACGAGACCTACAAATTCATCACCTTCGGCGGTGACGGCGGCACCTACGACATCGGTTTCCAGTCGCTGTCGGGCGCGATGGAGCGCGGCACGGACATGGTGTACGTCTGTTACGACAACGAAGCCTACATGAACACCGGCATCCAGCGCTCGAGTTCGACGCCGATGTACGCGGACACGACGACCTCGGCCGTCGGTGTGGACTCCGTCGGCAAGCCGCAATACAAAAAAGATTTGACGGCGATCATGGCCGCGCACCGCATCCCTTATGTCGCCCAAACCACCTTTCTGGGCAATTTCAAGGATCTCCACCACAAAGCGGAGACTGCCATCTATACGGAAGGTCCCGCCTTCCTGAACGTGATGGCGCCCTGTCCGAGAGGCTGGCGTTATGAGGAAGCCGATCTTATGGACATCTGCAAGGCCGCCGTAGAGACCTGCGTCTGGCCGTTGTTCGAAGTCGTCGAAGGAGAATGGATTCTCAATTACGAGCCCAAAAACAAACTTCCCGTTACGGAATACCTGAAGCTGCAAGGCCGTTTCAAGCACCTGTTCAAACCCGAAAACGCCGTCTTGCTCGAACGCATCCAAGACGACGTAGATCGTCGCTGGGAAGAACTAAGACTCCGCGCCGGCGCACTATAAACCGATAAAGAAAACTCCAAGGAGGGTGGGGGTTCCTTGGAGTTTAAAACCGATCCCTACCGGATTGGTTTTGGCCGGTACGCTTCAAAAAAGGGGAGGTCGAAGCGAAAGCCCTTGAGTAATCAATACTCACAGTCGCATTATAGAACTCAATTGTCCATATTGCTACCAAATCCAGCACTCAATTTGTAAATAATAGGTAGATTTCGGATTAATTTTCGGAAAGTACAAGTTTTGTTTGTCCCCAGGCCTCGCCATCGCTGTCTTGATCGGCCCCGTCCCCGCTGAAGTCACGAATGGCTTCCTCCAGGGCGTCGTCGTCCAGTTCCGGCAGTTCTCCGAGATCCTTCAGGTCAAAATATTCGAGGAATTTTGCGGTGGTCCCGTAAAGCACGGGCCGGCCGATCGCTTCGCTGCGTCCGCGCTCCTCGATAAGCTCTTTTTCCGCAAGTCCTTCGACCACGCGGTCGCTCTTGATGCCGCGGATGCGGTCGATCTCGCTCTTCGTGACCGGCTGTTTGTAGGCGACGATCGCCAGGGCTTCGAGGGCGGCCTGCGAAAGCCTGCGTTCCTTGGCCGGCGTCGTGATCGTACGGATATAGTCGTAATTCTCTTCGTAGGTGACGAAGCCAAAGCGTCCGCCGGTTTCGCGTACCCGGATGCCGCGCGCCTGTTCTTCATATTCCCGCGCGAGTTCGCGGAAGAGGCTGAGCGCCTCCGCCTTGTCGATTCCGGTAGCCGCCGCCGCGACCTTCACTTCGATCGGCTCCCCAAACACAAACATCATCGATTCAAACGCGGACTTGATGCGCTCTTTATTGTTCATTGACTTTTTTAGTCCTCCGTACCTGTGATTTCGATTTCCGCAAAATTGGCTTCCTGCTGCGCCCGGAGCCGGCCCTCGCGCGCCATGTCGAGCACGGCGATGAGCGTCACGACCCTGTCGTATTTCTCTTCTGCGGCGTCCTTGTTTTCCTGTGAGGAAAGCAGTTCGGCAAAGCGTACGATGCGTTTTTTTGCCGCCCTGAGGAGGCCGGCGATGCGGCTGACTTTGCTTTCCAGACTGACGCGCTCGCGCTCGATGTGGTGTTGCAGGCGCATGAGTTCCTCGCCCTTGACCTTGCGGTGGATGAACGCGCGGAAGGCGGCGATAAAGCTCTCCATATCCATCTTGAGATAAATGTCAGGCACACCCGTATACGGCTGGAGATCCTCCTGCGGTTTTTCGAGTTTGAGTTTTGCGTATTCACGCTGTTCTTCGAGCAGCCCCGCCGCCTTCTTGAAACGGACGTATTCGAGCAGTTTTTTCGTCAGGTCTGTCCTCGGGTCTTCGGCCTCCGCGCCTTCTTCCGCGAATGCGCGGCAGCAACATCTTGCTCTTGATGTCGATGAGCGTCGCGGCCAGCACCATGAACTCCGAACCGACGGCCACGTCGTTTTCTTCCAGCCGCCGGATATAGGCCAAATACTGCGCCGTGATCTCGGAGATCCGGATATCGTAAATGCTCATTTCCGCCCGCTCGATCAGATAAACGAGCAAATCGAAAGGACCCTCAAATGAAGTTAAACGGACTCTGTAAGACATGCGCATAGTATATCACAAGACACAGGGACAGGCCTTCTGTCTTTGTCTTGCTTTTGTCCTTGTTAACAAGACATAGGGACAGGTCTTCTGTCCTGCGCGATAACAAGACATAGGGACAGGCCTTCTGTCCTGCGCGATGAAAATTCAAATATGACTCATTTTTTATTTCATTTTAATTCAGACTTAATGATTTTGGATATCACGATGTATAGTATAACTGTCAGAGCAATACCGCGGAAAAAGGAGAGAACATGCCTATCGTTAAAAAGAAGAAGCTTCTGAAAGTGATTCGTATCGTTCTGCTCTGTGTCGCGGGACTTTTTATCGTGGCAGTGGCGTCACTGCTTGTACTCAGCCCCGGTAGGACAGACTCGTTTCGGAATACGGGCGACAATGTCATCGTTGGCAGTGTCGCGGAAATCGCGAGTGTTGAGATTGGCGGCAGCGTTCAAAAGATGATCATTCGAGGAGAGGACGAAAACAACCCCGTGATTCTGTTTCTGCATGGCGGCCCCGGCAGTCCGGAGTACCCATTCACGGAGGAAATGCGCGCCTTGCTGGAGGACGACTTCATAATTTGCTGGTGGGAGCAGCGCGGCGTAAGCATGTCGTATTCAAAGGACTTGGACCCGAAAACTTTGACTTTGGAACAGATGGTTTCCGATACTGTGGATGTCACGAATTATCTTCGGGAGAGATTCGGACAGGACAAAATTTATCTGATGGGACATTCGTGGGGGACATTTTTAGGGATGTATGTCGTCCGTGATCATCCGCAACTTTACAGTGCGTATATCGGTGTTGGTCAGGTGGTGCACCAGGTGGTGCACCAGGTGGAATCGGAGCAATTGGCGTATGATTATATGCTGGAAAAAGCGCATGCGACAGGCGATACAAAACTTGAGAAGAAGTTGCTTGAGTTTTCCGGCATGGACCCGATGGAGAGGGCGCTGGATATGGAGTACATTGCGGGCGTCCGCACAGCGGGTATGGACAAACTGGGCATCGGAATGATGCATGAAAATCCAAATCCTATGCCTGGCATGATTTGGGATGTTATTATCTGTCGCGAGTACAGTTTTAAAGACAAGCTCTGGTGGATGGGTCTATTTGGTGGCAATCTTGCTTCGGAGAGGCTCTGGCCTATCGTGCCGCCTACCGATTTGACACAAGGAATACCGTCCGTGGACGTACCAGTAATTATTATGCAGGGGAAATACGACTATCAGACCTCGGCTGCGCTCGCAAGGGAGTATTTCGAGCAGCTTGAGGCACCGCAGAAGCAGTATTTCGTCTTTGAAAACTCTGCCCACGGTCTCATCGTGGAAGAACCGGAGCAGTTCGCCCTTATTATTAAAGAGTGCTTGCAATAACATGCAATGACGTTTTCCGGGACATAGATAACAAGACATAGGCAAGACATAGGGACAGGCCTTCTGTCCTGGCACACAGGACAGAAGGCCTGTCCCTATGTCTTGTTGTCTATGTCTTGCTTTTGTCCTTGTTTATCCACCATTCGATGACGCCTTTACTTACGCCTGTAATGCGCGACAACTGCCTTAGGGGGATACGCGCGTTCCGCAACAATATGACGGCAAGTATTTGCGCGTCCCGTGGTCGGCTTTGGAAATCCGTTATATTCGCTATGTCGGTTGTTGATTGCAACAGGCGAGTCGCTTCGGCATCAGAATACCGCATGCGTTTTCGTGTATCAAATTCATCCACTTCGATCGAACAAGGCCTACGCAGACCGTTCGCAACCACATCCGGGTTTACCAGTTCCGCTAGTTCTTTGAGATCAATCAACTCATTGCGTTTTGTCATATCACGGTAACTGCTCCATATATATTTGTTCGGCGTCTTGCAAAGGCCGGCTTTCACAGGATTCTGCAAAATATAGATGAGGACGGAGAGGAAATAATTATTGTCGTCGACTGCTCCGCTCACATATCGATTTTGAAATAGATGTCCGGTTCGCCCGTATTTTTCGTTAAAATACACTGCGTACATCACACAAATTCGCTGCATCGTTTCTGAAACAGATTCCCCGCCTTCTTTCAAGAGTAAGTGCGCGTGGTTGCCCAATATGCAATAGGCGAACAATTTTATGTCCGTGCGGGATTTCACGCGCCTGAGAATCGATAGAAATCTTCGGTAGTCGGATTCCTCTTCGAAGATAAGCTGTTTGTTGATTCCTCTGATAATAATGTGATAGATGCCGCTTTCGCTGCGTACTCGTTCTTGTCTTGGCATACTGCTCTCCTTTTGCTGGAAACAGTATACTACAATGGAATAATATGTCAATACAAGACAAAAGGCCTGTCCCTATGTCCTGTGAACTTATATCCGCTTGCTTTTTATCGGAACCAAACTTGCCGCATAAATCGCCAACGCAAGTACCAGGCAGAATACAATCTGTACGATGGCATACTCATGGAAAATTGCCATGTTCCAAAACCATACAAGCGCACCCCGTAACGGTTCGATGGGTGTGAACACGCAGATCACAGCAATAATCAGCCCGTCACAGACCCACCCGTACCAATGCCCTTGAATCAGTGTCAGCGTATGCGCCGCGCAACTGACGAAAAGCAGGAACACAGTCATCTGAAAAAACGCCACAACCGATCCGTGTTCCATGAATCCAAAACCGTTTAGGAGATCAAGCGAACTGCCGATCATGCCTGCCGATGTCAGTAGTGCGTCAAGTATCATATGCGTGAGGATACTCACAAGGCTTGCGCCGGCAGCCACAGGTACGTATGTGATCAGGGCGCTCCGAAAAAAGTTCTTACGATTGCCGCCTAAGTGCATGAGTTTTGAAAAGTTCTGCGCGGGTACGAAAATCGCGAGAAACAGCGGTGCCGCATACAGGAAATTGCCAAGCGCGATCACATCACCGAGAAAATAGTCGATGAAGATCGCCATAATATAATACGCGACTCCGGCTGACAGAAATATGACTGCCGTGATGAGCCATGCTGTCTTTGAATTTTTCCAGTTGACCTTCGCCATGCCGATGACTGATTCTTTCATTGTAATGCCTCCTTTTCTCCGCCAACAATTGCGATAAAGAAATCCTGTAAGTTTAGCGACGATAGGTCATAGCCCTCGCCCGCATCAATTCGCTTGTCGTAAATGTACTGTGATAAAAATCCCCCGGCACTGGTTTCCCCGATGACATTCAAACCTTCGGTGGCGGCTTTCACATATTCCGCGGAACCGATGACGCTGTACGCCTTTTCGTCTACCTCATTTATATCGCAGTACAATTTCAACTGTCCCTTATCGATGATCATGAGCTGTTCCGCGACCTTTTCGATTTCATCGATGATGTGCGTAGACACAATCACAGTACGGGATTTTACGGCACAACTCTCCTGCAGCAGTTCGTAGAACACTTTGCGCATGACAGGGTCAAATCCCAAAACCGGTTCGTCCAAAATCAGAATTTCCCTGCCGGAGGACAAAGCAATCAACGTGCTTGCCATCGCTTTCATGCCAAAGGAAAGTTGTTTGAAACGCTTTTTCATGTCAAGGTCAAACCGCCGTGCCATTTCCCTTGCAAAGTCCATGTCAAACGCAGGATTTATTTTGGCAGCGGCACTGAACAAATCGGTCAGCCTTATGTTGAACTGTGCCGCCCCGGTTTCCACAAAAAACACGTCGTCCGGCATAGCCAACATGTCTACGGCCTTGCCGTTTACCATTACCGCGCCAGATGTGGCGGCAATATGCCCTGCAATTGTTTTCAGCAAAGTGGTTTTCCCCGCGCCGTTTCGCCCTAAAAGACAATAAATTCCGGGCTGCCCAATCGTGATTGAAAAATCATTGAGAGCAACGGTTCTTCCGTACTCTTTCGTTACATTTTTTAATTCAATCATTTAGATTCTCCTTTACAACCTGCAGTAGTTCATCGCCGGTAATACCGATTTTTTTTGCGCCGTCGATGAAGTCCGGCACAGCCCTTTTGAAAAAAACATCTTTGCGTTCTTTCAAAATCATTTCCCGCGAATTCTCTGACACAGCCATGCCAACGCCCCGCTTCTTGTAGATAATGCCCCGGTCGGTCAATATGCTGATGGCGTGTTGTGCCGTGGTCGGGTTTACCGATAACAATTTTGATATTTGCGGCGTTGAGATGATCAAATCATCCATACCGTATGTCCCGGAAAGAATATCGTCCTCGATCATTTCGATAATCTGGACGAATACCGGCTTATCGTTGTTCAATGCTTTCATCCTTTTTTCATCACCATCGTCCTTTCTGTTTTGCTTTGTGATGCTCATCCTCATTTGTTAAATAGTTAATGAGTTATGTCATTAACAATAAACCATCCGTTCTCTTTTGTCAAGCATAAATATCACCAGCGGAGACGGGGAGACAAGGGGGTGACAGGGGAGGCCTCAGGCTGTGTGAGGTGAAAACTCCATCATTGCGGACACCATTTCCTGTCATTGTGGGCGGCGACCCGCAATCTATGTTGCAAAACCAATTGGTTCCAGAACAAGTTCTAAATGATGGCGTCATTTTCACGTAGTCTGACGTCCCCGTGACATTCCATATGCAAGATAAATCATTGATATTTCACGAGTATTTGACATATTGTTTTTAGTTTTCATCTGATTGCCGGTAATGACAACTAAAAAGCGGCCTCCGTTTCATGAAGCCGCTTTGTGTATTCAGTTAGACTTTTTCAGTGGTTTTTATACTTCCTCCCTACGATCGGATGAAGAACATAATTATTACTCACTAAAAGTATTGCGAGCCAAATTTACGTATCGGACTGCTCCCACAGAATCAGACGGATTTTCTGTAGCGCCAGGATCATACAATGGGCCGTTTCCCATGCTCAATGAAATCAAACTTGCTATATCTGCAAGCTCTTGCTGGCTCATTGACTGACCGCTGGAAATAACACTCTTAACAGTTAGATACATTGAACCCGTTTCTCGGGCATATCCAACTTTACCATCGCCTCTGATGTATGCTTCTTCATATAAATTAATTTCTGCTCCGCCTGCACTGAAATCACTTCCGGAATATGCGATAGCGAACTCGTTCACGCCTCCGAGCGCAATGCCCAGATCGCGAGGTTCAGCAAGACCTTGTACTATGAACGCTGATGTGGTTCCATACTTATCGGTTTGCGTCCCTCCATTCTGCTTATATTCAACGGACTCTGTCTTTGATTTTTTTGCGCTGTCAACAAGCTGCTGCCAAAATTCCTTAACGGCATCATAGTTTAATCCGTCCTTGTTGTTGAAATCAACATCACAATAAAGTCCGTATCTTCCGCCGCCGATGTAAGTATTGTCCCCATATTGCGAAACAGCTAAAGCCCGTATTGTCCAAGATTTTTCATCCCATGTGTAGATCATCGACTTCGCATACAGTTCAGACCTGAGCGGCCCTGAATTTGCGCTAACAATTATCACTGCCGAATCCCCCTCCCCAATAACATCATATGAATATTTTAGATCGCCCTTCAAATCGTTCGGCATTGGGGATCGCCCCCAATAAGGAAAATCCATGCCCTGATATTGACCGGCAAAGAAGTTGACCGGGCCTTGTACTATCCATAAATCTTCGTCCGTGAACTCGTAGGTTTCATCGCTTGGCACTGTTGTGAAAGATGATGTTGTAGAAGAATCATCTGATTCGTTTATCTCTGCGCTATATGAATCCTCAGATTGACCACTATCTTCATCCCCCATGTTAGCTGATGAACCCCCGGCTGAGGCTACCGCCGCTGAGCCCGAGCCTGCCGAAGGGGGTGGAGCAGCACTTGTTCTTGCCCCGCATGCGGTAACGCCGACGAGCAATACAAGCACGAATAACACTGCAAATAACCTTGATTTCTGCTTTATCTTCATAACTTATTTCCTCCATAAAACCTCTACTATTGCTCCCCCGATTAAATGTTGGACATCTTGACGGCCAGCACGACATCCTGCTACGCCCGAAAGCCTCGCAATACCACCAGTATTCCTGCGGGCCCGCCTTTTTTCCACGCAGCTTGCTGCGTAATGGAAAAACGGACAGCGTAGGTGCGCCTTGCATGATGCCGTGCTGCCTCGCCAATTCAGTCCAACATTTAATCGGCGAAGCAATAATCCCGTCCGGGCAGTTTAACTAACCATTTGTGATTAAGTTCATCTTTAGAACTCATACTATTACAGGTCGGGACTAAAATCAAGAAAAAAGTACGTCTTTAGAACTGACTCGGATTATGAAAATATATTGGGATGGAAAATCAAAAAATATCATCGGGACGCGCGTTAGACAAATACGTAAAGCGATGGCTCCAACCTGTACGCAACTGAATCTGGCAGAAAAATTACAACTTGCAGGATACGAGATTGACAGGGTGACTATCGTTCGGATAGAAAACGGCCTTCGCTTTGTTCCGGACTATGAGGTAAAAGCAATCGCCAAAGTACTGGGCGTTACCCCAAATGATTTATTGAATGACGAATAGCGAGAATTGAACAAGACAAAAGGCCTGTCCCTATGTCTTGTCTGTCCCAATGTCCTGCTACAAAATATCTTCCAGCGCCTTCAGTACCTCAATGTCTGCACCGAGCCAGTCTACCGAATATAAATTTTCTTTGTTTAGCCACTTTGCGGCATTGTGCTCCAGCAAGGAGATATCACTTTTAAGCGAGCACAGATAACAGGCCATCTTCAAATGAAATTCCGGATAATCATATTCGACGTCAATCAAATGCGAATCAACGGCGATCTTGGCTTTGAGTTCCTCTTCGATTTCCCGAATCAACGCATCTTCCGGCGTTTCCGGCGGCTCGATTTTCCCGCCGGGAAATTCCCAGTAGCCGGCATAACCTCCGTAGCCCCGTTGCGCCGCAAGGATGTGCCCGTCTTTCAAGATGATCGCCGCAACGACGCAGATCGTTTTCGCTTTGCTCCCTTCTGCATTTGTTTTCATATAAATATCATATCACGGACCACCAGCAGGACACAGGGACAGGCCTTTTGTCTTGTTCACAGCAAGACAGAGGGACAGGCCTTTTGTCTTTGCTTATAACAGGACACAGGGACAGGCCTTTTGTCTTGTTCACAGCAAAACAGGACACAGGGACAGGCCTTTTGTCTTGTTCACAGCAAGACAGAGGGACAGGCCTTTTGTCTTTGCTTATCAAGACAGAGGTGTCAGAAGGGACGGTGTCAAGTGGCATTGATAGATTATCAGGAAAGTGTATACTTATAAGGGTACACTTTTAGAAAGGAGCGTATCATGCAGATCACTGTAAAAGAACTGAGAAAACAACCCGGAAGAATCATTTCGATGGCGGGTGCCGGAAATGATATCACGATCACAATGCGCGGGAAGCCCACTGCAAAGATCGTACCCTTGGATTATGTGCCTGCTGAAAAATCCGAAGATGGGTTGATTGCTTTTGGCATGTGGAAGGACAGAGAAGATCTGAAAGATCCTGCTGCGTTTGTTGCCGAACTTAGAAAAGGACGTACGTTATGATTTTGGATACCGATGTTCTCATTTGGTTTTTCCGGGGAAATGAAAAAGCAAAGACGGCTATTGACAAAGCGCTGCCGTTCAGTATCTCCTCGGTCACCTTCATGGAACTCCTGCAAGGCGTAAAGAATAAAGCGGAGCAGATGGCAATTAAAAAGCAATTACGCACATGGAATGTTAATGTAATTCATCTTAACGAAGCGATTTCGATTCGTTCCATTCAGTTTGTCAGCGATTTTTCGCTCAGTCATTCAATGGCCGCTATGGATGCATTGATTGCGGGAACCGTGGTTGAATATGATGGGAAATTGCTGACGGGAAACTCAAAGCATTTTGAATATGTCCCAGGAATAGAATTATACAAATTTCTCCCGGCGTGAGTCATTCACACCCCTTGTGTATTCAGTTAGACTTTTTCAGTGGTTTCGATCTGTCCCTTGAGACCTGCTGCTGAACAAGACAAAAGGCCTGTCCCTATGTCCTGTGAACAAGACAAAAGGCCTGTCCCTATGTCCTGTGCAAACAAGACAAAAGGCCTGTCCCTATGTCCTGTGTCCCTGTGTCCTGCTGAACAAGACAAAAGGCCTGTCCCTGTGTCCTGCTGCTGAACAAGACAAAAGGCCTGTCCCTGTGTCCTGCTGTAATTTTCCGTCCTGTAGGTGTAATCGCACTGTAATAGAAAACCCGTTGACATGCTATATCTTGTATGCGATAATCGACTTCACCACCAAATATTATGGTTTTCGGGGAAAAAGGGGATTTTCAATTTAAGAATAGGAGGCAGTGGGCGCTATGTTCACGTCAATCGAAAAGCGGGACGGGCGAATCGTCCCTTACGACATCTCAAAGATCGAGCGCGCCATTGAAAAAGCGATGGAAGCCGGCGGCCGGAAGGGGTCGGAAAACGACCTTGCGCTGGCACATGAGGTCGAAGAGTGTCTGGCCGCTGCGTATGGGGATACGATTCCGAATATCGAGAGTATTCAGGATGTGGTCGAAACGGTGCTGGCCGACCGGGGCTTCCCGCGCATTTCCAAGATGTATCACGATTATCGTGCCGACCGGACGCGCGAACGCGAAAAGCGGATGAAGCTCATGAAGAAGATGGACGAGCTGACCAACGAAGACGCGAAAACCAGCAATATGAAGCGCGACAACGCGAACATCGACGGCGACACGGCCATGGGTATCATGCTCAAATACGGCTCGGAGAGCGCCAAAGAATATTATGAAAAATTCGTTCTCAGCAAGCCGCAGCTCGAAGCGCACGCGGGCGGGGACATCCATATCCATGATTTTGACTTCTATTCCCTTACCACGACCTGCTGCCAGATCGATATCGACAAGCTGTTTCATGGCGGGTTCTCTACGGGGCACGGACATTTGCGAGAGCCGAACTCGATTCATAGCTATGCGTCGCTGGCCTGTATCGCGATTCAGTCGAACCAGAACGATCAGCACGGCGGGCAGAGCATCCCGAATTTTGACTACGGGCTCGCGCCGGGCGTGCGCAAGACTTACAAGAAACTCTATATCTCCAATTTTCTCAAAGCGCTTGCCTTGCTCGCGCCGGAAGCGGAGCTCAAGGAAGACGATGTCAAAGAAGTGTTCGCGAAGATCGAGAAGGAGAGCGGACTGATTCCGAGCCTGAAGATGGATGTCGAATATACAAAGAAGGAAATCGGGGCTTTCACGGCACTGGGTCTGGATGCGGCGATCCTTGAAAAGATCCACAGTTTTGCCATAAAGACGGCGGAGAAGGAGACGGACCGGGAAGTCAAGCAGGCGATGGAGGCGCTCGTTCATAATTTGAATACGATGCATTCGCGGGCAGGGGCGCAGACGCCGTTTTCTTCGATCAATTACGGGACCGATACGTCGCCGGAAGGACGCATGGTCACGAAGAATGTCATGCTCGCGACCGAGGACGGGCTGGGCGGCGGCGAGACAGCCATCTTCCCAATCCACATTTTCAAAGTGAAAGAAGGGATTAGCTACAACGAAGGAGATCCAAACTACGACTTGTTCAAACTCGCTTGCCGGGTCAGCGCGAAGCGCCTCTTTCCGAATTTCTCCTTCCTCGACGCGAAGTTCAATCTGAAATATTACGTGCAGGGGAGGCCCGAGACCGAGGTCGCTTATATGGGGTGCCGGACGCGCGTGCTCGGAAATTCCTATGATACGGACAATGAGATCGCGTATGGGCGCGGCAATCTTTCGTTCACGTCGATCAATTTGCCCCGCATCGCCCTCAAGGCGAGGGGCAGTGTCGAGTGGTTCTTTGAGGAACTTGAGCGCAAGATGGACTTGGTGGCAGGCCAACTGCTCGACCGCTATCATATCCAAGCCAGGAAAAGGGTGCGCAATTTCCCCTTCTTGATGGGGCAGGGCATTTGGATTGGCTCGGACAAACTCGGCTATGACGATGAAGTGGGCGAAGTGCTGAAACACGGGACGCTGTCGGTCGGCTTCATCGGGCTAGCGGAAGCGCTGAAAGCGCTGACGGGCGCGCATCACGGAGAGAGCAAAGAGTCACAAAACCTTGGCATCGAGATTATCAGTTTCATGCGTGAGTATCTCGACAAAAAGAGCGTGGAAGTCGGCATGAATTTCACGCTGCTGGCTACGCCGGCCGAGGGGCTGGCAGGCCGCTTCATAAGGCTCGACGCCGAGAAATTCGGCGAAATCCCTGGCGTAACGGACCGCGAATACTACACGAATGGGTTTCATATCCCTGTTTATTATCCGATTTCCGCGTTTGAGAAGATCAAACTGGAAGCGCCGTATCACGAACTCACGAACGCGGGTCATATCACCTATGTCGAACTCGACGGCGATCCCGCGAAAAACACCTCGGCCTTTGAGCAGATCGTGCGGGCGATGAAAGAAGCGGGCATCGGCTACGGTTCCGTCAATCATCCGGTCGACCGTGATCCCGTCTGCGGTTTCGGCGGCGTCATCGACGACGTCTGCCCGCACTGCGGCAGAACCGAGGAGGAAGGTTCGCAGGGTTTTGAGCGCATCCGCCGCATTACGGGCTACCTCGTGGGAACCCTCGATCGGTTCAACGACGCGAAGCGGGCGGAGGAACACGACCGCGTCAAACATGATCTCAGTTCGCAAATATGATTTGTACAGAAAGGGGGATTCGGCTAGCCGGGATCGTCAGCGACAGCATTGTTGATGGTCCCGGTTTGCGTATTACCTTTTTCTTTCAGGGTTGCCTGCGCGCCTGTGAAGGCTGTCATAACCCTGGGTCTTGGGGGCTGGACGGCGGCGAAGAAACCGATACGGAAACCCTTCTGGAAAAAATCGACGCCAATCCCATACTGCAGGGTGTAACGTTTTCGGGCGGCGAGCCTCTCCTGCGCGCGGAGGCGCTGCTGTCTCTGGCGGAGGGAATCCGCGCCCGCGGCCTCCCGCTCGCGATCTACACGGGCTATACCTTTGAGAAGATCCTCGCGAGCGGAGATCAAGCCGCGCTTCGTTTGCTTGACTATGCGGATACCTTGATCGACGGCCCCTTCCTCCTCGCCCAAAAGAGCCTGGCGCTGCCTTTTCGGGGTTCCCGCAATCAGCGCATTTTGGACATGGCAGCTTCGCTGGCGGCCGGAACAGCCGTGGCGCAGGCCGACCCGGAATGGGGGTACCACCCGGAAGAGTAGGTTGCTGTCTGAAGGATCGCGTTGAATGTATTATGTCACCTGATGTTCGCGGTACCGCAAACATATTTCAACAATATTACAAAGGCTAATTTGTAACCCATTCGAGGCTTATCCATAGGTTTTTAAAGATTGTATACAATTTTATCCATATGGTTTTGTGGATAATTTTTCGGGAAAGAATCATTGGAATTTCAATAATTTTCGCAAATGTTTCCAAAATTTCCCGTCTCCTTATCCATAGAAGAAATCGCGTTACAGTGAGCGGAAAAATTTGGGAGCGAGATGTCTCCCGCTCCCTCAAAAACTCGTTTAAAGCGCTGAAAAAATGATTTAGCGTTTCGCAAGCGGAACATATTTCATGTGATCCAGAACGCTCATATAGGCCGGACGAATGATCTTGCTGGCGTTGATCAGTTCCTCGATGCGGTGCGCGGACCAACCGGCGATGCGCGCGATGGCGAAGAGTGGCGTGAACAATTCCTTCGGCAGATCGAGCATGCTGTAAACAAAGCCCGAGTAGAAGTCCACGTTGGGCGAAACGCCCTTGTAGATCTTGCGCACCTCGCCGATGACTTTGGGCGCGAGCTCCGCGACATTGTTGTACAAGCGGAATTCCTCTTCCCGTTTCTTTTCGACGGAGAGTTTTTTCACAAAGCCTTTGAAGATATCGGCACGTGGGTCGGACAGCGAATAAACCGCGTGGCCCATACCGTAGATCAGACCCTCTTCGTCGAATACCTCTTTGTTCAGGATGGCCTTGAGGTAGTTTGAGACCTCCTCTTTGTCATCCCAGTTTGAGACATTGGCCTTGATGTTGTCAAACATTTCGACGACCTTGACATTGGCGCCGCCATGCTTGGGACCCTTGAGTGAGCAAAGGGAAGCCGCAACCGAACTATAGGTGTCTGTGCCCGAACTCGTGACGACATGCGTCGTAAACGTGGAGTTGTTGCCGCCGCCGTGCTCCGCATGGAGGACGAGGGAGATGTCGAGGATGCGCGCTTCAAGTTCCGTATAGCGGCCGCTGCGCCGGAGCATACGCAGGATATTTTCGGCCGTCGAAAGACCGGGTTTCGGCTTGTTGATAAAGAGGTCGTCGCCTTCAAAATAGTGGCGGTACGCCTGATAGCCGTAGACCGCGATCATCGGGAAGACCGCGATGAGCAGCAGGCTCTGACGGAGAACGGTGGGGATATCGATAGCGTTGGCTTTGTCGTCGTAAGCGTGCAGCGTCAGCACACTGCGCGCGAGCGTGTTCATCATGTCAAGGCTCGGTGCCTTCAGGATGATGTCGCGCACAAAACTCGTCGGCAGTGTACGATAGTCAGCGAGCAGTTCGGTGAAATTCTCCAGTTCCGCCGCCGTCGGCAGTTTGCTGAACAGCAGCAAATACGTTGTCTCCTCAAACCCGAACCGGTTTTCCTTGATCAGCCCCTTCACGAGGTCATTGACATTGACCCCGCGGAAAAGCAGTTCGCCGTCCATCGGGATCTTCTCGCCTTTTTCGTTCTTGCGGAAGGCGTTGATCTCCGAGATCTCCGTCAGCCCTGTCAGCACGCCGTTGCCGTTCAGGTCGCGCAGCCCGCGGTTGACCTTGTGCTTCAGGTACAGATCCTGATCGATCACACCGCGCGTTTCGCAGAGATCCGCGAGATAGGCGATATCCTTTGTGATCTCGGAGTATTTCGAATCTAATGTATTTTTGTCATTGCCGCTCATGATTTTGTCCCTCTTTCTGTATATTGCCCCGACACGACATCCTATATTTAAGCGCCGGGGCAATCAATAATACTATATCACGTAGGGCGCAGCACTTCAAAGCTTCGGGTAAGGCGGGCACGATCCTGTTTTGTCCTGTTTTGTCCTTATTTTAAATCTTCAAGTTCGCGCGGCGTGAGTTTGCGCCAATGTCCGGTCTTCAGATTTCCCAAGCGAATGGGCCCGATCTGCGTCCGTTCGAGTTCGAGCACGCGGCAGCCGACCGCCGCAAACATCTTGCGGATTTGGCGGTTGCGCCCCTCATGGATGCGAATCTCAACCGTCGCCGATCGTTCCCCTTGCTTTATAATTTCCACAAAGGCCGGCGCCGTCAAACGGCCATCGATCTCGAGCCCCTTACGAAGCCGCGCCAATTTCTCCTTAGAGAGCACCCCCGTGATATAGGCGCGGTAGGTCTTTTCCATCGCATGCTTCGGGTGAGACATTCGGTACGCAAAATCCCCGTCATTCGTGAGAATCAACAGGCCGGTCGTAGCACCGTCCAGACGTCCGACCGGAAAGAGCCGCTCCCCGGCATCCGCCACCAAGTCCATCACAGTCGGCCGATCTTGTTCATCCGCCGTCGTGGTGATGAAACCCTTCGGCTTGTTCAGCGCAATATAGGAATGTTTCTCCGAGGCACGGATCGCCCGGCCGTCCACCGTCACCAAAGCGCCGGTCTCAACGACAGCACCAAGTGTCTGCACAACCGCGCCGTTGACCCGCACCTTGCCGGCTGTGATCAACTCATCCGCTTTGCGCCGGCTGGTGACCCCCGCGTCCGCGATATATTTGTTCAATCGTATCCTCATACGATCAGTATAGCACGGACAAAAGGATAGCATGGGAATGAGACAGAATGGGAACATTTCTATTTTGTCCTTCGCGGGAATGACAGGTGGTACAATATAGGCAAAGACGATTTACATCGCGGGAGGTTTTATGAAGCTGTTGATTATCGGAGCGGGGGGTGTCGGTACATCGGTTGCGCAGATTATGAAGCGGGCCGGCGCTGAGGGCGAATGGGCTGAAAGAGTGGTATTGGCGGATCATGATTTTGCGCGCGCCGAAGGAGTTTGCGCGCAGCTGGCACAGCCGCGTTTTGTGGCCGAAACTGTCGACGCGGGCGACGCGGAGAGTATCACGGGCTTGATTCGAAAACATGGGATTACGCAGGTTCTGAATGTGGTCGCGCCGGCTTTCAATGAGGTGATTTTTGATACTTGTTATGAAAATGGCGTGGGCTATATGGATTGCGCGATGACGCTTTCGAAGCGGGATGCGGACGATCCTTTTCACAAGGTCAATGTCAAACTTGGCGACTATCAGTTTGCGCGTCATGAACAGTGGGCGGCGAAGGGCATCCTCGCGCTCGTGGGTTCGGGCGTCGAGCCGGGTATGTCGGACGTCTTTGCCAAATATGCGGAAAAGCATTTGTTTGATGAGATCGACGAGGTGAACGTGCGCGACGGCGACAATTATACCGGCGGTGGGGACTTCGGCTTCTCGGTCTGGACGACGATCGAAGAATGTCTCAAACCGCCCATCATTTGGGAGAAGGACAAGGGCTGGTTCACGACGGAACGCTTCAGCGAACCAGAGATTTTTGAATTTCCGGGCGGCATCGGAGATGTGGAAGTCGTGAATGTTGAGCATGAAGAGGTCGTACTCGTGCCGCGCGGCATCGACTGCAACCGCGTCACTTTCAAGTACGGCGTACCGGCGGAATTTCGCCGGCTTCTGCTTGATTTGGAATCGGTCGATATGGCCGAAGCGCAGGAAACTGTCACAATCGGCAACGTGGAGATCACGCCGCGGGATTTCCTTGTGAAAATCTTGCCCAATCCCGTGGAACACGCGGGGGATATACAAGGCAAAGGTTGTGCGGGCGCCTGGGTAACGGGCATGAAAGATGGCCTGTACCGCTCCGTCTACCTCTACCAGCTGGCGGACAACCAAGCCTGTGTTCAAAAATACGGCACCAATTCTGTGGTCGCGCAGACGGCCGTCATTCCGGTCATCATGCTCGAACTCATCGCGAAGGGGATTTGGAAGGCTGTTGGCGTGCACGGACCGGAAAGTTTCGACCCGGATCCGGCTGTCGCACGGCTTGCGAAATATGAATTTCCGGCGGGTATGCACGAGATGGACAGCCCTTACGCAGAGATGATCGAGGCGGAAAAATTACTCGAGCCCCTGAGACTCGGGCCGGGAATCCCGGATTTCCCCACATTCGCCGCTGTGATATAATATTTTTTATGCTTATCAATAAATTGTATGTATGCGAGGATTTGGGATGAATCTCCAAAATGGAAAGGCTGCGGATAAGGATAATTAGGGACCCTTGGTAAACGGAATCAAAGAATTCGGCAGAAAAATTAGTGACGCCCTCGATACATGGATGGATCGTCTTGGATTCAGTATAAGGTTGCGCCTCATTGTCATTTTTCTCGTGGTCAAAATTGTTCCGCTTGTCGCGCTTCTTCTCATTTCCTGGAGTCAGTTCGCGAGGCTTGGCGAGGAGATCAACGTCCATACGGACGCGCTTGCCTCGGAAATGACGAAGACGCTGGAAGAGTCGGGGGCGCTGGCCGTTTCGGATGCGTCTACCGCGCTCAACGCGAGTGCCACAGAACAGATCGAGCGTATTACCACCGATATTGCCAATGATGTGGCGGATTTCCTGTATGGGCGAGACGAGCATATCCGCTATCTGTCACGCGTGAATCCAACCGAAGAAAATTATTCTACATTTATGAATTCGATGCTGGGGCGGGTTGCCGATAAAGGCCGTTGGACTCTTGCGGAAGATGGTATGAGTTGGATCCGGATTGACGCACCGGAGCCGGGCACCGCTCCGGACGTTTCCACGAATTCGGAAAATGACGACGAGGTGAATGGCGGCTCCTTCCACTATCGGCCGGCCGATGAGATCACCTATTCGGAAATACCGCTCTATGACGAGATCGTCTTTATCGGTACGGATCTTCAGGAAAAGGTCAAGGTCGTGGCGGAAGATTCGACCAAGATTTATCATCCCTTTGACCGGGAGTTGAAAGATATTTCCGACAAGGCGAATACTTTTGCCGGTTCCGAAACCTACGGGGCGGAGTTGCTCAAACTAAAACCCGGTGAGATCTATGTTTCCGATGTGATCGGCGAATATGTGCCATCGCACTATATCGGGATGTATACGCCAAAGCAGATGTCTGTTTCGGCGGTAGGTGCGGAGATCACAGCGCTTGGAGCGTTGGATCCGGTTCCGGATGAGGCGGAGCGACTGAAGGAACGTTTGACGGCGGTCAGAACGGAAGGAATCTCCGGTATTGACGTAAAAGGTCTTCAGGAGGAGCCGACGGCGCATCTCAAAAAGGTTCAGACCGGCGTACTGAGTCTGCTGGAAGCGGCGTACGACGGGGTGACGGACAATACCCTGCTTGAACGGGCGGACGCACTGAAACAAAAGATCAACAGCCTCACGTTTGATCCGGAGCATGAGGCTTATGCCGGTAAGGAAAATCCAAACGGAATTCGCTTTGAGGGGATCGTTCGCTGGGCGACCCCTGTGACGGAGGAAGGCGGCGAGATCATCGGCTATGTAAGTTTCGCTCTCAATCACGATCACATCATGGAATTTGTTGACCATGTGACGCCGATGACGGAGAGGTATACAGAACTACCGGATGCTTTTGCCGGCAATTATGCGTTCATTTGGGATTATCAATGCCGCAATATCTGTCATCCGCGCCACCATTCGATCGTGGGATATGATCCGGCGACGGGGATTGAGCAGATTCCCTGGCTCGAGTCTTCCATCTATGACGAACTGCAAAGCCGTATCGGTGGGGATGGAAGTCTGGCTGCCTTGCAGGAAGCTTGGCCCGAACTGGTGAATGACCCGCAGACGCCGGATTCCGCGTATCTTGGCGTTGACGATCTGCTGAAAGACGTCACGGTTTTCGAGGAACAATCGCGTACCAAAAAAGCGACGCCGGTTCTGACGGCGAACGGTTTGGTCGGTTTGGACGGCCGCTATTTGAACACCGCACCACAGTGCACGGGCTGGATGGACTTGACGAAGGACGGCGGCTCAGGCTCGTTTTATATCCTGTGGAGCGGACTTTACAAACTGACGACAGCGGGAGCGATCCCGTACTATACGGGGCAATACGCGCCGTCCTTGGAAAACGGGTTTTCCAAGCGCGGTTTTGCGATGGTCACGGTCGGCGCCGGGCTCGAAGATTTCCAGCGCCCGGTTCTGGAGACGGCTGAGAAACTGAACGTTTCGATCGGCGAAGCCAATACGGTCATCATCACATCGAGCGAGGAAATGCAGCAGTCTGTGGAAAACAATATGCGGCATACGACATTGCAGCTGATTCTTACTACAGCGGTCATTATCATTCTTGTCATCTTCATCGCAATTTGGCTTGCATTCTTTGTTGCAAACAATATCAATGACCTGATTGCGGGTGTAACGAGGTTTCGTATGGGCGACCGGCGGTTCCGTTTCCGCAGCGAGCGCAGGGATGAGTTCGGCGAACTGGCGGACTCGTTCGACGATATGGCAACCAGTATCGAGGAGAGCGTGACGTCTCCTCTGTCGATCACCGATCTCGATCTCAACATTATCTATATGAATGATGCGGGTCTGGAAGCCGCCAATATTCCTGCGGACGAAATCGTCGGCAAATCCTACAAGAAATATAGCATCTATCCGTTCGGAACGGAGTTTTGCCCGATCATGCTGATCGGGGAAGACCGGGAAGCCGAGATCTATTTCAACGAGCGCAACAAGAGACACTATCAAGGCGCTGCAAAACATTTGTTGGACAAAGAGGGAAACCGCATCGGATATATCATCACATCCACCGATATGACGGAGGTTTCGCTCAACCGGCTGGCGCTCGAACAAGCTGTGGAAGACGCAAACCGGGCCAATATGCACAAGAGTGAATTCCTGGCACGTATGAGCCACGAGATCCGTACACCGATGAACGCCATCATGGGGATGACGAGCATCCTGGAAAAGAAATTAGAAAATGCCGTAAAAGACGCGCCGGAACTGCAGGATATCAAGGTGAACATTCTCCAGATCGAGAACAGTTCGCAGCATCTGCTCGGTTTGCTGAACGATATCCTTGAGTTGTCAAAGATCGATGTGGGCAAGATCGAGATCGAAGAAGAACCCGTGAATCTGCGTAGACTCATGGATGAGTTGGCGGATGTCATTCGTCCGCGCTGCGCAGAAAAGAGCATCGTTTTTGAAGCCAGGTGTGACGACACTTTGCCCGGCACGGTCATGACGGATTCGTATCGCCTCAAACAGGTGCTTCTCAATTTGCTGGGTAACGCAGTGAAATTCACGCCGGAACTCGGGTATATCGTTTTGCGTATTCAGGGAATTGCGCGAGCGACGGAGTCTGTCACGGTACGTTTTTCTGTTGCGGATACGGGGATCGGCATGGACAAAGAAGAGGTGGATATCATTTTTGACGTCTTTGAACAGGGGGATGGGAGTTCCACACGCCGCTATGGCGGCATCGGTCTTGGCCTTCCGATCAGCCGCAGCATCGTGCGTCTCATGGGCGGAGATATCGAAATCGATAGTATCCTTGGAGAGGGCAGTGCGTTTGCTTTCGAATTGACATTCCGAACCGGTAACACCGGTCAGGAAGAGGAGAATCTGATTGTGCCAGAGACCATCGATCTCACCGGCAAACGAATTCTCGTCGTGGACGATGTTGATATCAACCGTATGATCGTGTCATCGCTGCTGGAAGACACGGGTGTTGAATTCATCGAAGCGGAGGATGGAGAGGTTGCCATAGAGGCTTTCTTGGCGTCGGAACCTGGCGAGATCGGGATGATTTTCATGGACATGATGATGCCGGTGATGGGCGGTATCGAAGCGGTTGAGCAGATTCGGGCGTTTGACCGGCCGGATGCGAAGACGATTCCGATCATCGCGTTGACGGCAAATGCCTTCAAGGAAGATGCAGATAAAGCTCTGGCGGCCGGGATGAATGAACACATGGCAAAGCCGATCGATCCGGATGACCTGATCGCAGTGGTGTACAAATACCTGGTGAAGGCTCAATAAGTCCGGGGCTCTGTACAAAAGAGGACGGATAAAATACAATATAGCTTAGAGGTACCCTTATGTTAAATAGAAGAGATTTGCGGGTGATCGAAGGCGGTGCTTTGCAGCGCGCGGCACCTGATGAGAAGTTTGAAGGAGCATATGCGACAGATACGCGGCTGATGGGCGTATTTGTGATCTACATCAAATGGCAGCTCTCGGGTTTGGCCTCAGCGCGGCGAAAAAGTCGTGTTTTGCACCAATTTTACTATATCGAAACGACCGAGGAAGGCATCGAATCTTACTGCGGCATCAAAGGGCAGGATGAAGAGGAACTTCGTTTGGCGGAGCAGACGATGCTCGGCGGGCTGGGCGGCACCCGGGTGCCGCTGACGATGAACGAAGCGATCTGGCTTGTGCGGGAATACGCAAAGCAGACAAAGGCATTTGGAAAACCTTTGCCGGACAACACGGAGGACTATGCTTTCGTGCTCGCGCGTGAAGTACAGATGAGTCCGGAACGCGAAGTCATGTTGTTTCGAAAATTGTGCGGGGAAATCCTTGGAGATTTTCATTTGATCAATTACTTCCTCATGCGGTATTTTGCGCTGGATTTCTATCCGGTGGACATGCTCAGCAGGGGTGCGGCGCCGCACGGCTTGCTGCCGGAGGCGGGATACGCGACTTTGTGCCGCAACGATATCGAGTCACTGAATCAGGGGCGGAAGCAGGAGACTGAAGGACGGCGTTATTTGTGCGTTTCCGTGATCGAGGAGGAACGGGGGCATCGCATCGTGGTGTCGGAAATCGGTGTTTCGGAAAACGAAGAAGGAACGCCGATTGTGATGCAGTTTGCGGTTGAAAGTAGTTTTGCGATTTCTGAAGCGGAGGCTGCGATGAAATTGTCTCGGCCGGAGTTTGTGACGGTATACGAGGTTGCGGGCAATGTGGAATCGGTTCTGGATGAATTGGATCGCCGCTATGCAAGCGCCTTGCAAAATCTGACCGAAGGAGGGAAGCTGTATATCAGCTTTTTTGACGACAACAACCATGTCAACAAGAAAGAGTATTTGCTCAATGATGATGTGAAGGAGTTGCTTTATCTGACGGTCGAAGATCAGTTGATCGTCGGAAGCTATTCTCTGTCGGGCATCAAGCGGATTGAAAACCGTATGATGCTTTCACGATTTGCTCGGCAGCTTGTCGAGGTCGGCAAATACGAATTCAAGGAACCGATGCTGTATGATTATACGATGAGTTACGGCGGCGATTTTGTGCGCTATGTGGAGGAAATCATGGGATTTGAGGATGGCGGCGATGACAGATAATAGAAACACGCTGACGCCGGACGGGACAAACGACAGGCTGTTTGCGGAGTTAGAGGCCGAGAAGTCGGTTACGGGCGCTCTGACGGTTCTGTTTGAATCGGAGGGGTATCGGCAGGTGCGGACGCCGGGGCTTGAATTTCTTTCTGTCTTTGAGACGAACGCCGCGTATTTTCCTCCCGAGGAGATGTTCAAGCTTTCGGATAACAAGGGAAGGCTTGTGGCGGTTCGGCCGGATTCGACGATTGCGATCGCCAGGCTGACAGCGACGAAACTGAAGGGGGCTTCCCTGCCGCTGCAGATCTACTATGCGCAGAGCGTATTTCGCCGGCAGCCCGAGCACCGGGGACGCGACGTTGAAGTAATGCAGATGGGGGTGGAACTCATCGGCGAGGCTGGGTTTACGGCTGACGTCGATATGATCGATTTGGCGGCGCGGTCGCTCGCGGCGTCATACACCGGACATTTTCGCATTGAGATCGGACATGTCGGACTGTACAACCGGCTTGTAGAACGGCTGGGCGCGGACAGCGAGGCGAAGGAACGTATTCACCGCTATGTGACGGCGAAGAATTTTTCCGCTTTGGAAGAAGTGCTGGATGGATTCCGGGATCGGACGACGGCAACGCTCATTTTGAAGTTGCCGGGGCTTTTTGGCGGGGCGGAGGCTTTGTCGGAAGCGGAGGCTTTGTTTGACGGGTACGATGTGGAAATCACGGATATGCTCGCGTATTTGGGGCATGTGACGGAGGAATTGGCGCGGCGCGGAGGCGGCGTAGAAGTGATGCTCGATCTGGGACTGGTGAACCATGCGGAGTATTATAGTTCACTGGTGTTCCGGGGTTATGGCGAAAGCGCGGGTGAACCGCTTTTGTCGGGCGGGCGCTATGACGGGCTGTTCCGCGACTTCGGAGAAGATCTGCCGGCGACGGGCTTTGGACTCAATATCGACTTGCTGGCAGGACAGAGGGACAGGGCAGGACAGGGGGACAGGCCTTCTGTCCCTCTTGGCGGGACAGAATGCCTGTCCCTCTGTCCTGCCAGGCCACTCCGGGTGGCGCTGACGAAGGGGCGTCTGGAAAAAAGCTTTATGTCGGTCATGGAAACGGCGGGTTATGATATGGCGCCGCTGCAGGACAAGGGGCGAAAGCTTCTGGTAGAAGTTTCGGGACCGGCAGGGCCGCTGGAGATATTCCTCGCGAAGGCGCCGGATGTTGTGACTTATGTTGAGCACGGCGTTTGCGAGATCGGTATTGTCGGCAAGGATACCTTGCTCGAACACGGCGGTACCTATTATGAACTCATGGATCTCGGGCTGGGCAAATGCCGGTTTGCGCTGGCGGCGCTTTCCGGAGGGCCGGTAGCACAGGGCAAGGCGCCTGAAGTGGTTGCAAGCAAATATCCAAACTATGCGGGGCGGTATTTCGAACACAAGGGGCTTGACGTGCGTATCATTCAGATCGAAGGCTCGGTCGAGATCGCGCCGATCCTTGGACTGGCGGATTCGATTGTCGACATCGTGGAGACGGGCACGACGCTCAAGGAAAACGGACTGGAGATTGTAGAGACGATACGTGAGATTTCAGCGCGCCTGATTGTCAACGTCACGGGCATGAAACTGCGCAAGCGCGCAGTGGAGGCGCTTGTGACGTGTATTCGAGAGACACATGCGTAAATGGAGTGAAGCTTGATGATTCGAATCGTTCAAACTGACGGAGCGGCTGAGCGGGAAGTGCTGGCTGGACTGGCCGGGCGCGGCGGTGTGCCGGGCGCGGCGGCGGAAATTGCGGTTCGAGAGATCATTGACGCTGTCCGGACGGAAGGCGACGCCGCAGTCATCCGGTATACGGAACGTTTTGATGGGTCGGATGCGCTTTCTGCGGACGGCAAGATTCGCGTACTGGAGCGTTCTGAATTGAAGGCCGCGTTTGAATCTCTTCCCTCCGGGTTGGCTTTGGCTTTGGTGCATGCGGATGAGAACATTCGCAAATATCATGAGCGGCAGGCCGCAGTCTGTATTGGCGGATATGAAGAAAAGGGCGCGGAAGGTGTTGTCCTCGGACAGGTTTGCCGCGGGCTGGCGCGGGTCGGAATCTATGTGCCCGGCGGTACGGCGGCTTATCCGTCTACGGTATTGATGAACGCGATTCCGGCCAAAATCGCCGGTGTGGGAGAGATCGTGATGATCACGCCCGCGCGTCAGGATATGACAGAAGTACTTGGGGCGGCTTATCTCGCCGGTGTGGATAAGGCCATCCTGGCGGGGGGCGCTCAGGCGGTGGCCGCTTTGGCCTATGGCACGGAGACCTTCCCTCGCGTTGACAAGATCGTCGGCCCCGGCAATATCTATGTGGCTACAGCCAAAAGGCTGCTTTATGGAACAGTAGACATCGACATGGTAGCCGGTCCGTCAGAGATTCTCGTCATTGCCGACGAGACCGCCAATCCCGCCTTTGCCGCGGCCGATTTGTTGAGTCAGGCGGAGCATGACCCGCTTGCGGCGTCTGTCCTCCTGACAACGAGTGAAACCCTGGCCGTAGAGACCGCCGGAGCTGTAGAATCCCAGCTCGCGAAACTCTCTCGCGCGGACACCGCCAGGCAATCCATCGAACGGAATGGTCTGATCCTGCTTTGCCGCAGCGAGGACGAGATGATCGATTTGGCAAACGAAGTAGCGCCCGAGCATCTGGAGATTCTGACACGCGATCCGATGGGCGTTCTGTCGCGCATCCGAAATGCAGGCTCGGTCTTTCTGGGGCCGTATACGCCGGAGCCGGTCGGTGATTATTATTCGGGCACCAACCACGTCTTGCCCACGGGAGGCACGGCACGGTTTGCTTCTCCGCTCGGCGTTTATGACTTTGTCAAACGTATGAGTTATAGTATCTATACACGCGAGGCGCTGGAAAAAGCGAAAAAGGATATCATTGAAATCGGGGAAGCGGAAGGACTGACTGCGCATGTCCGCGCGGTCAAGATTCGTTTTGGAGAGGAGTGAACGACATGGCTCGCCAGGCAACGATCGAACGAAAAACCAAAGAGACAGAGATTCAGGTCTTACTTGATCTTGACGGCACGGGTCGGGTGACGGTGAATACCGGCGTCGGCTTTCTCGATCATATGCTCGAGTCTTTCGCCGTCCATGGCGGGTTTGATCTCTCCGTGAACTGCATGGGAGACCTCGACGTCGATGTGCATCACTCGGCGGAGGATATCGGTATCGTGCTCGGCCAGGCCTTTGCGAAGGCGCTTGGAGAGAAGACGGGCATTGCGCGTTATGGGAGTTTCACACTACCGATGGATGAAGCGCTCGCACAGGCTGATATTGACCTCAGCGGGCGTGCTTATTTCGTATGGGACGCAGTCTTTGCCGCCGAAAAGATCGGTGCGCTGGATGTGCAGATGCTCCCGGAGTTTTTCCGCGCCTTTGCGACGAATGCCCAACTGACCCTGCATTTGCGCGTGCTTTACGGCGACAACGATCATCACAAAGCGGAAGCGCTGTTCAAGGCGTTCGCGCATGCTCTGCGCATCGCCGTGGCGCGTGGTGGTGATGCCCTGCTTACTACCAAAGGCGTGATTTGAAGATGCGGAATAATGACTATTTATGGTGCCGCTGTGTCAAATAAAAAAGCTGACACTTTTGGAAATATATTGTCAAGCAAATTGGTTGACGACGAGATGGGTGTTTCTTCGCCAATACAGGATCGCGTGCAGCGCATCGCCATCATCGACTACGGCGCCGGCAACTTGTTCAGTGTCAAAAATGCCCTGTCTTTCTTGGGTTACGAAAACGCGTACTTTGCGGACACGCCGGCTTCGCTGATCGAAGCGGACAAATTGATTTTGCCCGGCGTCGGCGCTTTTCCTGATGCGATGCAAAAACTTTCGGAACGCGATCTGATTCCGGCAATCCGGGATGCTGCCCGGCGCGAAGGCAAACCACTCCTCGGCATTTGTCTCGGTATGCAGATCTTGTTTGAGCGCGGCTTTGAGTTTGAAGAAACGGAAGGCCTCGGTCTCATCGAAGGCATTGTTGACCTCATCCTCGCACCCGGACTCAAGATTCCGCATATGGGATGGGACGACGTGACGATCGTGAATCCTTCGCCGATGACCGAAAGCGTTCAGAATGGTGACCGCGTCTATTTCGTGCACTCGTACAAGGCGGTTTGCGCGGACAAAAACATCTGCCTCGAAACGACCTACGGCCAGCGCATCCCCGCCCTCGTCCGAAACGATGGGGGTAATGTCTACGGCGCGCAGTTTCACCCGGAAAAGAGCGGCCCGGTCGGGCTGCGCATTTTGGAAAGTTTTCTGACTTTATGATTATTTTTCCAGCGATCGATTTAAAAGACGGCCGACCCGTAAGGCTCACGAAGGGTGATTTTGCGACGACCGAACAGGTCGCTGATGACGCGCTCGAAACGGCCAAACGTTTTGAGGCGGCCGGCGCGACGCATCTTCACATGGTAGACCTTGACGGCGCGCTGGCAGGTCATCCGGTCGCAGGCGCCATCGTGCGAAATGTCGCAGCACACACGAATCTTTTCATCGAGATCGGCGGCGGCATCCGAAATGAAGACCATATCAAAGCCTATCTCGGCGGTACCAGCGGCGGCAGCGTAGGCCGCGTCATCCTCGGCTCGGTCGCGATCGATCAGCCGGATTTCGCCAAAGAGATGATCGCGCGTTACGGTGAATGTATTGCCATCGGTATTGATGCGATGAACGGCTTCGCCAAAGGCGGCGGCTGGCTCGAAGGCAGCAAGGTTCGATTCACGGATCTCGCGCGCGCCATGACAGAAGCCGGTGCCAAAACGATTATTTATACAGATATCTCGAAGGATGGCACGTTGTCGGGCCCCAACCTCGAACAACTCGCGGAACTCATCGCCGCTGTGAGGCATGACCCGAAAGCGACAGATACGAAGAACGTGACGGGCGCGGGGACGGGTATCATCGCCAGCGGCGGCATCGCCGCGCTCGACGATATCAAAGCGCTCGCGGCGCTTGGGTGCGCAGGTGCGATCTGCGGCAAGTCCCTCTACAAAGGCACCCTTCGCCTCGAAGACGCCCTCGCGTATCAGTAATTTTGATTCAAGGCGAATTTAAGGTCTTTCGTCGTTACAGTTCACAGGGTACTGCCTATACAAAATGCGCCCCTACAAAAAATGGGCATTTACAATAAAACAAAAGCACGGCACTTTGGGCAACTTCGTTAACTCACTTCGCTCAACGTTCGCTGCGCTCACTCCTACGGTCGCTTCGCGACCTGCGCTGTCCGTTTTTCCATTAAGCAGCAAGCTGCTTGGAAAAAAGGCAAACAGAACTGAAGTTGCAACCAAAGTGGCGCACTTTTGTTTTGTAAATGCAGCCATTTTCCCGGCTGCGCATTTTGCATAGGCAGTACCCCGTGAACTGTAACCTTTCGTCCAATATGATTTGCCAAAAACCTATATTTGGCTTCCGACGTAATAGTGTGATAGAATGGGGACATTGTATGGATGAAGGATGAAAGAAAGGAAACGGGTTTATTTGTTA
The DNA here is from genome assembly GCA_025997195.1 of Clostridia bacterium. Taxonomy (GTDB): domain Bacteria; phylum Bacillota; class Clostridia; order Peptostreptococcales; family Anaerovoracaceae; genus WRMW01. The sequence goes on from BNUG01000002.1 coordinate 56,594, forward strand.
CGCGACAAGATTCCGATGATGCTCGTTATACCGAAACAGTGCAAGGATTTCTTGTTTGAAACGCTCGATCCCAGAAAATATTCAAGCTATCAGAAGGCTCAGGAATATCGCAGGCTCTTCGTGGAGTCCATGAAGGATATTCCCTCAGAATACAAGGAACTTTTGGTGACAGCCCTAGATGCGATTCCCATCAAAGTCCGCGAGGGCTCCCTGATGGTTCCTGATGGGGAAGGCCGCGGCTTTGTGCCAAAAACCGTTTTGACCGCTTCGGAAGACAGTGAAAAGATCAGGACGATCTATGTTTTACTTACGCAATCTACGAAAATAACATCCCGCATTTTGCAGGTTTTTCAGGGCTCTCGATTTGCGCACGCTTCGATTGCTTTGGAACGCGATGGCTCTTTCTATAGTTTCAACCCCGGCATCGGATTCACGACCGAGCGCCCGATCGCCCAGAAACGAAAAAGGGACGCCCCCTGTGTTCTCTATGAAATCAGTGTTTCAGAGGAAACCTATGCCGACATTGATTCGCGCATCAATTGGTTTATCGACAATCCGCAGGAGTACAAATTCAACTATGCCGGCATGGTGTTTACGATTCTTGGAATTCCGGTTGGGATGGAAAGCCGTTATTATTGTTCGCAGTTCGTCTTCGACTTACTGAAGAAATCGGGCGCCGTCCCCGGCATCCGACATTCCGCCCACTATTTACCCCGGCATTTTCGCAAGATGCTGCACGCCTCTGCGGCGCCGATCAAAGGCACGGTCGCAGAACTCTCCGCTCCGCCCGAAGCGTAAACAAAATCCCCTTCAGCAAAAAAATGAGATAAAAATCTGAAATATATCTTGACAGGCCACAATTGTTAGCATAGACTAACATTGCGTAGTAAGCCTAAGCTAACTACATGCGTGGAATAGAGAGGAGACTGACGATGCCGTTGACATTGGCAAGACCCCAGGACGGCGCAATGATAATTTGCAAAGTCGGAGGGAAAGATGAGACGAGAAAACATCTCGCGGAACTCGGTTTTGTGGCAGGTGAAAAAGTTCAAATTATTTGCGAAGCCGCAGGCAATCTGATTCTGAATGTAAAAGGCGCTCGCATAGCGCTAGACCGTCAGCTTGCACAGCGCATCATGGTGTAGGAGTCGCGTCATTGCCCTAGCAACATTGTCATTCTCGCGAAGGCGGGAATCCGGGAAGAATAAAGAGTTCAGGAAAGGAAACGATGAAAACTTTAAGAGAAACAACGAACGGCGACCGGGTCACGGTCGTGAAAGTTCACGGCGAAGGGCCGGTGCGTCGGCGTATCATGGACATGGGGGTTACAAAGGGCGCGGAAGTGCTGATTCGAAAGGTAGCGCCGCTCGGCGATCCGGTCGAGATCAACGTGCGGGGTTATGAATTGAGTTTGCGCAAAGACGACGCAGGCATGATCGAAGTCATCTGATGACAGAAGGAGTTGAAAACATGGCAATTACGATTGCGTTAGCGGGAAATCCAAACAGCGGCAAGACCACGATGTTCAACGATTTGACCGGCTCGTCGCAGCACACCGGCAACTGGCCGGGCGTCACGGTCGAAAAAAAAGAAGGACGACTCAAGGGGCACCGCGAAGTGGTTCTCCAGGATCTGCCGGGCATCTATTCGCTCTCGCCTTACTCGCCGGAGGAAATCGTATCGCGGTCGTATTTGGTAAATGATCGGCCCGATGCAATCATCAATATCGTTGACGCCTCCAATGTCGAAAGGAATTTATATCTGACGACGCAGCTTCTTGAACTTGGAATCCCGGTCGTCGTGGCCCTCAATATGATCGACGTTGTACGGAAAACCGGCGACGAGATCGACGTCAAAAAACTGGAGCAAGCCCTTGGGTGCGAAATTGTCGAGACTTGTGCACTGAGGGGTGAGGGCTCGGTACAGGCAGCGGAACGCGCGGTTGCGCTGGCGAAAAATGCGGCTGTCACACTGACAAAAAACACGTTCGCGCCCTCAAAAAATACAATTACCAACACCGCCGGCAACGCCCATACCTCCTCTCTCTCAAAGGAAGCGCCGCGCTTCCTGAATCGGCGAACGGCATTTTCAAACGAGGTCGAGGCTGCCCTGGATTCCATTGGCAGCCTCGTCCGTGAACTTGGCGCGGTAAAAGACAAGGTTGCCGGCAAAATCAACAATGGCGAAGCTTATCTGCGATGGTTGTCAATCAAACTCTTTGAGCGCGACGCAGAGGCTGCGAAAGACGCCGGTATCGCAGATACGGCGGAAGGCAAGCGGGTCCTCGCCGAGATCGAGAAGATCACGACGGCGGTAGAAGACAAACTCGATGACGACAGTGAAAGTATCATCACAGACGGACGCTACAACTATATATCGGACATTGTGAAACAAACCGTGAAAAGGAAAAACGCTTTTGCGCTCACGCTTTCCGACCGCATCGACCGCGTGGTGACGAACCGTATCCTGGCGCTTCCAATCTTCGCGGGCGTTATGTTCTTAGTATATTTTATCGCTGTTTCGACGGTGGGCGCTTGGGGTACAGACTGGGTCAATGACGTGCTCTTCGGCTCCCTCGTTCCGGACGGCGTGGCAAACGGACTCGCCGCTCTTGGCACCGCCGGTTGGCTGAACGGTCTGATCTTAGACGGCATCATCGCCGGCGTGGGCGCGGTGATCGGTTTCCTGCCGCAGATGCTCGTGCTCTTTGTGCTGCTCGCCTTCCTCGAAGACTGCGGTTATATGGCGCGTATCGCTTTCATCCTCGACCGCATTTTCCGGCGCTTCGGACTGTCCGGCAAGTCCTTTATTCCGATCTTGGTCGGAACCGGCTGCGGCGTGCCGGGCATCATGGCCTCGCGCACGATCGAAAGCGACAACGACCGCCGCATGACGGTCATGACGACGACCTTTATCCCCTGCGGCGCCAAACTTCCGATCATCGCTCTGATCGCGGGCGCGCTGTTCCCAGGCTCGATGTGGGTCGCCCCTTCGGCGTACTTCCTTGGGATCTTCGCGATCCTTGTGTCAGGCATTATGCTGAAAAAACTCAAACGCTTTTCCGGCAGGGCGACGCCTTTTGTGATGGAATTGCCGGCCTATCATCTGCCGACGCCGGGCGGCGTCCTGCGTACGATGCTGGAGCGCGGACTGGCCTTCGTCAAACGCGCCGGAACCATCGTACTGGCGGCGACGGTTCTCGTCTGGTTCCTCTCGAGTTTTGATACGTCAATGCAAATGGTTGACACGACGGATTCGATCCTTGCCATCATCGGCGATAAGATCGCGGTCATCTTTAGCCCGCTTGGTTGGGGCGATTGGCGCGCCGCTGTGGCGACGATCACGGGCTTGATCGCCAAAGAAAATGTCGTTGGGACCTTCGGTGTGCTCTACGGTTTTGCCGAGGTGGCCGAGGATGGAGCCGAATACTGGCCGCAGTTGATTGCCGCCTTCACGCCGCTGGCCGCCTACGCCTTCCTCGCGTTCAATCTGCTCTGCGCGCCCTGCTTCGCGGCGATCGGCGCCATCCACCGCGAGATGATGGACGTCCGCTGGACGCTTTTCGCGGTCGCCTATCAATGTGGTTTTGCCTATGTGATCTCGCTGATCATCTTCCAGATGGGCCGGCTCTTCGGCGGTGGCGGTTTTACGGTCGGCTCCGCGGTCGCGATCGTCTTTATCCTGACATTGGTCTGGATGATCGGTTTCAAAAAACCCTACGCGGTGCCCGCCGGGGAACGTCTTTCCGGCGCGCCCGCATCGGAAGTGGCATAATAACGATTTCGTGAAAGGGATTTGCGGATTGCTATGAATACAGGTATTCTATGGACAGGTATTATCGCCGTCGCCGTAGCGTTTTGGATTGCGATGGCACTGCGGTCGATGTGGAAGGCGCGGAAGCGCGGTAGCTGCTCGGCCGGTTGTTCCGGTTGTTCCGGTTGCTCGGTCTGCGCGGATTCTAAAACGGAGGAAAGTCCATGAGTGAAGATCATACGATTGTAAAAACGAACACTGTTCTCCGCGAGGGTGAGGACAGTGTTTTTTATGTTCGGGACGGAGCTCTGTATATCGAAGGCGTGAAGGCCGGTGATTTGGCGCGGAAATACGGCACACCGCTTTATGTCTATTCGAATCGGGTGATCAGAGGACGCTTCGCAGAGATAAGGCATAGTTTTTTGGAGCGCTACGGAAAGTATGACGGCTTGGCTGACGATCGGGCGGGCGCTTATGCGGCCTATGCCGCGAAGGCTTTTTTGACACCGGCGATGTGCCGTATCGTGGAGGAGGAAGGGTTCCTTCTTGACGTCGTGTCCGGCGGGGAATTTTATACGGCGATCACGGCCGGATTTCCCGCAGATCGGATCAAGTATCACGGGAACAACAAATTAATTCCGGAACTCGAAGAGGCCATCGGCGCCGGGGTCGGCCGCATTGTGGTCGACGGACTTGACGAGCTCGATATTATTGAAGAAATCGCGGAAAAGGCAGGACGTATCCAGCCCGTGTTGTTCCGAATCACGCCGGAGGTCTCGGCGGGGGCTCACGACCATATCACGACGGGGCGGCGCGACTCGAAGTTCGGCATCCCGATGGACGAGGACGTGCTCTATCCGCTCGTAGGTCGGGCGATCGAGAGCCCGCAGGTACATTTTCTGGGCCTGCATTTCCATATTGGGTCCCAGTTGTTTGACCCCGCGCCGTATTTGGAAGCGACGGAGAAAGCGCTGGGCGTCATTGACGAAATCAACCGCCGCTTTGCTTATACTGTGCCGGAACTCTGCATTGGCGGCGGGTTCGGTATCCGCTATGTAGGGACGGAAGAACGGCTGCCGTACGCGTCTTTCACGGAGCCGGTCGTCGCGCTTGTCAATTCGTACTGTGCGGAACACGGTCTGATCTCGCCGGACATCGGTATCGAGCCGGGGCGCAGCATTGTCGGTGACGCCGGCGTGACGCTCTATACTGTCGGAAGCATCAAGCAGATTCCGGATGGACCCAAATACATCTCGATCGACGGCGGCATGAGCGACAACATCCGGCCCGCTTTGTACGGCGCGGTGTATGAAGCGACGCTCGTTGACAAGGCCTCCAATCCAGACAAAGAAACCGTGACGATCTGCGGCAAACTCTGCGAATCGGGCGATCGTATCATTGACGGCGCTTCGCTGGCGAAGGCCGAGCGTGGCGACATCCTTTGCGTCTTTTCGACCGGGGCCTACGGCTATTCGATGGCGAGCAATTACAACAAGATCCCGAAGGCGGCGGTTTGTCTGGTGGACGGTGAAGAGGCTTCTCTCCTCGTGCGGAGGCAGACCTACGAGGAAATGATCGCGTCAGAGATTTGATGGTGAGATTTGATTTCGCCGGAAATTTAAATGGATTTGTCGTAATTCGGAAGAACATGGTATAATTTTCATTCAGTAACATTCAAAAAAGTGCGTGGGGCAGACAATAAATATCCTCAGAAAGATACTTTATTTAGTAAGAACGTGAGTATGGAAAAAACAGAACTCTATGGTTTCGTAGAAAAAGCAATCGCAGGGGATTCGGATGCGTTTGTGAAACTCTATCTGAAGAATGTGAAAATCATCCTCTTTCATACCCGAAAGCTGGTTGATAATCCTGCGGATGCAGAGGATGTTGCACAAGAGATTGTGCTTCAGATGTTGCAGAGTATCACAAAACTCAAGAGTCCGTACGCGTTTACCACATGGTTGTATCGCCTTATCACAAATATTTGTTACAGTCATAATGCGAAAAACGGACGCACGAAAAATGAATCAGATGTGGGTGTCTATGCGGATGTTTTTGCAGAAAGAGATGGCGATGCGATTCCGGAGGTTCGTCTGGATCGAACAGAATTGGATGAAACCATCATCAAGGCGGTAGATAAACTGCCGGACAGTCAGCGCCTTGCCCTGTTCATGTACTATTATGAACAGATGTCATACAAAGAGATCGCAGCGGCGATGAGCATCACCGTCAACACCGTTGGGTCGAATATATTGAAAGCGAAAAAAACATTGAAAAACTTGATCGATCAAGAAAAGATTATTAGCCGCGAAGACATCATCACGCTTGGCGGCGCGGCCTTTGCACCTGCCCTTACCCATGCTTTCGAGACCGACCTCGGCAGCATATCGGCGGCAGAAGTCGAGCGGTTCCGGCAAAAATGTGATTCCCGAGTCGCGGAATATCTTCGGCAGCACACGAGCCATCCGATCACAAAGACCGTCGTCTCCGGCAAATTCATTGCCATCGGCACTGTCGTAACGGTCGTGGTGGTTGGTATCCTCGTCTACTCTTTCCTGCAGACAGAGGCCACGCCTATCGAGATCGAACCCTACCGACCCTATGCGGAGATCGTACTGCAAAGCGCGGACGGTCAGCCGGGGCAGATCAATCCCTATGAAGCTACTTTGGTGGTCGATGATGGAACGCCGACCGGGTGGAACATTCTGAACGCAGGGGGTGAAATCGTGACATCCGGAGAGGGCGCGACAATCGGCGATGAACTCAAAGGTCTGCCTTCGGGCAATTATCGTATCGAATGGCGGATTCAAAACCAAAATGGCCAGTCCGTCAGAGCCATACGGGAAATCGAAATCCACGAAGAATAAAATGACAATCAAGCAAAATGTTTAAAACTTAAAAAGGTGGGTAAATTTATATTACAGGGAATTTCAAAAAACGATGGCTGCACAGATATGTCGTGCATTGAATCGGCGGAGCAATAAGCAAAGAGGTTATGGAGCAATATGTTAGGCAATAAATCCGGGGGTATGCACACCTTTTTAATAGATAGAATGAGGAATTTACTTGCATTATTTGTAGATAGGCAAATATAATTCAGGAAGTATAAACTCAATTTGGAAATCCCGGTAAATACTGCAAGAGTCGTGGAGGGACACAATACTATGAAAAGAAATAGCAAGTTTTATTTTCGAATCAGCGCCGTTGTCCTGGTTCTTTTGCTGGCGCTGAGTATGCTGCCAACGATGGCAATGGCGGAATCTTCCGGTGGAGGAGGACAACTGACATCGGAAGACCCCGTACCAACAGAAGACACGGAAGACTCTATGCCGATAGAAGACACGGAAGACTCTATGCCGACAGAAGCCCCTGTACCAATTGAAACGTTAGGGGATGAAACGATTCAAACGTTAGACTCCGCCGTAGCCGATGCCACCGTGTCATTTTACACGGCGGGCAACATAGCCTTTACTGCTGTCACCGGCGGATTTGAGTACGACTATTTAAATAACTATCAGTTTATGACGAGGGTTTTAATCACGCCCAAGACAGCCGGAACCATCACGTTGACGGCGCCGGTAGGTCTGCGTTTCTTTGCGCCGGCGGCATTGCCCGCAGGAATCGAAGCATACAGTTTCGCAACTGTCGGCGGAAATCAAGGCACGATCACACTGACTCTGGCCGCGCCATCCGGTAGTGCCATCAGCATCAATATCGACATCCCGACAGGTGCGTACAATCAAAACAATTTCTCGGACAATCTCCAGGCTCAAAAAGATTATATCGGAGTCGCCGTTGGTGGCGCTGTCGAAACACAGTATCTTGCTGACGGCTCAAGAGCAGAGCTTGTCGTGAGCGTGAAGGATGGAGCTGACGTGGATATCACAGAATCAACTCTTATCCCGAAGGAGTATGCTACTGTTGACTTGTTTTCCAAATTTGTCTTTTTAGCGCAAGACAACTGGTATACATATACTCCGCCAAGCGAGGCGACTACGGCAAACGATCGATCATTTCGTGTTACAAAGTGGGGTCAAATCGGCTCGTATCCGGGCAGCGGCGGCTTCAGAGATAATACTGCCGGAGGTCATGCGTTTGCTCTGGAAAATGAAAAAGACCATGAGCCGGTATGGGGTCTTGCCGTAAAAATCTATCTCCCGGACGGCATCACGGTTGCCGCTGTCAGCGGGGCGCCCACAATCACGACCGATACAACGGGCAGGTATATTGCCCTTGATCAAGACACGAATCCGGCGGCCTTCAATCTAACCCGCCTGCTTGCTCCGCAGTACGGAAAATCGGCAGGAACAGCGTCGGCAAACTCCATGCTTTTCACGAAGCTTTATCTGATTCCCGCTGAGACATTGGTGCCGAAGAAGGAATATGAATTTGTTATCAAAGTCAATTACGAAACGACTGATGGTGCCCATGCTCAGGAGTTTAAATATCCCCTCTATACAGATGATTTCAATCCCGCCGATAAATATGTTTTTAGATATATTAACCACGGGGATCCCACCATGCACAGGGGTGCGTATTCTACGACCTTGGACATGCCTCAGGGCTGGGATGGAAACACCTTTGAAATAGAAGAATACATCAATATCTGGGGCAACACAGCCGGTACGGATCTGAACGAACCGCACAAAAATGGATTTGTTCAAGTTGATACGGTACCGACGGATTATGAAATATACAAAGCGACGCTCGCGAAGGCTACCTCTGCTGTCTACTACATGCAAGGCGACAGCCTCACGGGATCCGGAAGGCCCGCGACAAAGGACGGAACGACCTTTACCTTCACGGATGCGGTAAGCAGCGGCGCGATTGCAAGGATCGTCTTTAAATTCGATGACGGGATCGATCTTCAGGACGGTGCGAGCACCAACCTGAGTTTCGGCCTTCGCACAAATACTTTCACGGATGCTGTGAAAGAGTCCACAATCAAATTAAGTTTGCTCGATAAAAACGGTGCTGTCTGTAAAGATTCCCTCGGAGCCGAAATTACAGATCACGTTAAAGAACTCCCCGTCTATTTGCGGAAGCCGCTGGATACACTTCGTATAGGCACCGCCGACTACACCGGTGCTCCGCACTTCCTCAGCGGCGGCGTGGGAAATCATGATCCGGTCGTAAATCTGACATTTGGATATGCAAATCTGGACGCAGGCCAAATGGATCGGAAAGGCGAGTGGATGACCTATGACAATATCGATATTGCCATCCATGATTCAGCCAGAGCGCTTGAGGTTTTGGACGGGAAAGTGACCGTCAGCGCTACGATTTCAACTACCGGAGCGAAGATTCATTATACCACCAACTTGAATTCCACAGAACGAAGTGTCGACATTCCCGATGGCGGGACATTCAAGCTCATGAGCGTGGGCGCCGCCAGATCCGCGCAGATATCTCTGGCTGCAGACGAATACATCACGGGGCTGCGCTTTACCGCGACGAAATTCATGGTGACTTATGCGCGGGCAGGAAATGTAGGCTATTGGTGGAATTATTATACACCATCTCCGAGGATTTCATTCAGTGCGAGAGACAGTAGGGTATTTCCTTCCGACGGAAGAGATATCCCAAACTATAACGATCAAGATAAAGCAAACACTTCCTATCCTGTAAACGCAACTTATAAAGCAACACAAATAAGTGCGGAGCGCGAAGCTGTTCCGGATACGAATCAACCTGTAAGATTTCAAACAACGATGATAGGCACCGTATTCTCGGATCCGAACTATTCTTTCATCTATCCGGGAAGTGGTACCTCCGGCGTTGCGGCGGGAGACGTTTTTGAGGTCTCATTCAATCAGAATTACCCATGGAATCCGGGATACAATCCGAATGGACGTCCTGCTGTACAGCTCAACGAAAGACTCCTTTGGGTCAAATTGAATGTAGGCTACTATTATGCCGGTAATGATCCCAACGTCCGCGTGACGGAAAACAGCGGAAGCACCTATTTGATCATAGGTGAAAATACGCCGCTTGATGTGACAACAGGTCTATACAAGGTCAAGCTCTCGTCGCTGCCCACCTTTGCCCCCGGCCCTGCCAGTCCCATTGCCAATGCGTGGTGGGATGTCTCAGGCACCGTCTTGAATGAACGGAACGCGTCGACGCCGCCCTATGTCGTCGCCGAACGAACACCGGGTAACTATTATGAGAATTACAGGATCGTTGACGATCCGACCGATATTGACGGGGACGGAATATTATCGGAATATCTGACTCCTTTAAACAATACCGGAATTCAGATCCTCGAACGCAAGCAATATGGCGTCAGGGTCATCCCCGGTTACGGCAACACCTATGCCGATCCAAAAATCGGTGTTGAATACCATGATTCCTATAAGGATTCGCTTATCGCAGGTGTCGTCATCGAAACGGCTGAAAATATCGCGAAAAATTATACCACGGTGATTCATCTCCCGCGCCAAGGTGAAGCACTGACTTTTCTCGATGAGAATGGAAACAGCGATACGGCTACTGCCGAGTACGATATGACATTAAAGAGCGCGATTGACAAGAGCATGTTCGGTGCGGTGCAGGGTGCCGTGGTCAGTTATACGAAGGATGGCGGGGGCGCTTGGGTGGAGGAAACGAATACCACCACATGGACTCTTAGTGACTGGGAAGCGGTTACGGATATTAAAATATTCTTTGCGGAATTCCCGAAAATGACGTCTGTATTGGCAAAGCTCAGTCTTTCAGCGGCCAATGCGACTCTTGCCGGCGATGAGATCAGCTATATCACTGCCGCATACATCTCGCAGGGGATTCCGGAAGCGTACTCCAATGCCGGTAAATATCACTATTGGCCGGAGTTCGTGGACGTACATTTTTACCCGAATTATGGTGCCAACGCGGAATATTCATCGTACAGGATTACAGATGCGCCTTTCAATTCCCTGATCAACGCACCTGTCCCTGCGCCGACAAGAGCTGAGTATACTTTTGACGGTTGGTATACGACGCCGCAAACAGAAAAGGCATGGGTCTTTGATACGGATAAAGTGAAAGATACCACAAATCTTTATGCCAAATGGACGCCCAATCGCTACACTGTGCTCTATGCACCGGGCGCGGACGCGGTATCCGGGCTGCCGGCAAATGCGGACGTGAGCTACGATACGAGCTATACGGTTTCCGGACAGGTTCCGACGAGGCCGGGTTACACCTTCCTGCACTGGTCGAGCACGCTCGGACCGAACTACACGAGCGGAAGTGCGTTCACAATGCCGGCATCCAATGTCACTCTGACAGCGGTCTGGCAATTGAACACGGTTCCTCCGGAACCACCGCAGTATGTGACGGTGACCTTCGTGAACGGGTTTGGCACCACGCTCTCTGTACAGCAGGTTCTTGTAGGCGGCAGCGCCACGGCACCGGGCAATCCTACCGCGGAGGGTTACACCTTTATCGGTTGGGATCAGGGCTATACCAACATCCGGACAAACATCACGGTAACGGCTTTGTGGACTTCTGTGACGGTTCCGCCGCCGCCGGAATATATCACGGTGACCTTCGTGAACGGGTTTGGCACCACGCTCTCTGTACAGCAGGTTCTTGTAGGCGGCAGCGCCACGGCACCGGGCAATCCTACTGTGGCGGGTTATACCTTTACCGGTTGGGATCGGGGCTATGCCAACGTCCGGACAAACATCACGGTAACGGCTTTGTGGACTTCTGTGACGGTTCCGCCGCCGACGGCGCCGGATGAGAATGAAACGGAATTGATCGTGACGTCGGACGAGAACGAAACGGAATTGAACGCGACGCAGGACGAGAACGAAACGGAATTGGTTGCGGAGCCGGAAGAGCCGGAAGCTTCGAACCCAATACTGGAAGCCGCGCGAAATGCGGGCATCCCCATCGGTCCCGGAAACGTGCCGCTCTTTGGGCCGAAAGGCTTTGCGGTCTGGGCGCTGCTGAATCTGATTCTCACCATCATCGGCATCGTGGTCGTGGCCTGTTTCGTGATCGTCCTATATCGCCGGAAGAAAAAGTATGATGATGACGACAAGGAAGAAGCCAAATATCAGAAAGAGCTTGCGCGCCGTTATACGGGTTCCGGACATGAAGAATTCGAGCCGGAAAACGAAGAAGATGAACACCGCAAACGTACAAGAAAAGGCTGGATTGTCGTAACGATCGTCGCTGCGATCGCCGGTGCCGTGCTATTTCTCTTCACGGAAGACATGAGACTGCCAATGGTATTCCTTGACGTCTGGACGATCTTCAACGCCATCATCTTGGCAATCGAGATCATCGCCTACAAACTCGCGCTGAAGAAGCCGACTGAGTACAAAGAGCACGAGGAAGCGAACGCCGTAGCGAACGCATAGCAAAGAAAAAGGCCGCGGACTCAGATCTTCAGAGTTCGCGGCGACCTTCGATGGCCTTTAAGAGTGTCGCATCATCGGTGTATTCGATGTCGCCGCCGATGGAAACGCCGTAGGCGATACGCGAGACTTTGATGCCGGCGGGCTTGATCAGGCGGGCGATATACATGGCCGTCGCTTCGCCCTCGATGTTGGGATTGGTCGCGACAATGACCTCGTTCGCTTCGTCGGAACCGGAGAGCCTGTGGATGAGGCTTTCGAGGTTGATGTCCTCGGGGCCGACGCCCGCCATCGGTGCGATAACGCCGTGCAGGACGTGGTAAAGTCCTTTGTATTCCCGCATGCGCTCGATCGCGACAACATCTTTCGGCGACTCGACCACACAGTAGGTCGTGTGGTCGCGCGACGGGTCTGCGCAGATCGCGCAAGGATCGACGTCCGTCAGATTGCCGCAAACGGAACAGAACTTTAATTTCTTCTTAGCGTTCACAATGGCGTTCGCGATGCCAATGGCCTCGTCGTCTTTCATCGATAGGATGTGAAATGCGAGTCGTTGGGCCGTCTTCAGTCCAATGCCGGGCAGTTTGGCCAATTCACTGACGAGGTCTGCGAGGGGTTCGGGATAAGATTGCACTACAAGAGCCCTTCGGGAATACCGAGACCGGCACTGACTTTGCTCATCTCTGCTTCGCTTAGTTCATCGATTTGACGAAGACCTTCATTGACTGCTACGAGGATGAGATCTTGAAGCATTTCAGGGTCATCTTTGTCTATGACTTCGGGATCGATCTTGATCGAGACGATTTCTTTCGCTCCGTTAACCTTCACCGCGACCGCGCCGCCGCCGGCGGTTGTCTCGATTTCTTTGGTCTTGAGTTCTTCCTGCACTTTTTCCATCTCGGCCTGCATGGCTTGGATCTTGCGCATCTGCGCGGCCTGATTCGCACCGCCGCCTCCGCCTCCGCCTCCGCCGAAGCCGCCAAAGCTACCGCCGCCACCACCGGACTTTTTCTTGCCGGCCTTCATTCCTTTTCCCATAAGTGTGTCCTTTCTTTCCTATTGCGTATCTTCTATCCGTCGTCCTTCCCGCTATCCGTCGTCATTCCCGCGAGAATGACAGTTATCCTTGGACTGTAACTATCGATCACTCAACTCGATGATCAGCATCTCCAGCAAAATTCCCGGATGTGATGACCATCTGCTTTCATTGTATAATTTCGATAATTTCACAATATGGTCCGCCAGTGTTTTCTCATCCACGCCCGCCGTTTCCGCTTTGATGGTTGCAAGATTTTCCGCCGAACGGTTCAGCAGGGTCTCGGGCTTTTCTAAATATTTAAGGAGAAGGGCGGAACGCAGCCAGTCAATCCAGTCTTCCATCACGCGCCGCACTTCCTTGCCGGAGACGAGCAGTTCACCAAAGCGAATCAGAGCCGCCCCCGTATCCCCCGCGAATACTGCGGATGCGATTCCGGAGATCGCTTCATCGCCGGCGCTGCCGAGGGCTTCCAGCACGTCTTCGCGCGTCAGTTTTTCCGCTCCCGCCGAAAGGCACTGCTCCAAAATCGACAGGGCGTCGCGCACGGACCCATCCGCATTTGCGGCAATCAGCGCGATCGCGTCGTCGTCCGCTTCCTGTCCGAGTTCCTTCACGATTTGTTTCATGCCGTCCGCGATCACGGCGGCAGGCACGCGCTTGAATTCAAACGACAGGCAGCGGGACCGAATCGTCGCAAGCATCTTGCCCGGCTCGGTCGTCGCCATGATGAATACGGTATTGTCCGGCGGTTCCTCCAGGGTTTTGAGGAAGGCGTTGTTGGCGGCCGCCGTCAGCATATGCGCTTCGTCGATAATGAAAACGCGCGTCCGGCCGATCTGCGGAGGATAGATCACAGAGCCCGTGATTTCGCGCACGTTGTCAACCCCGTTGTTTGACGCCGCGTCGATCTCGACCACATCCGGGAAAGATCCGTTTTGGATGGAGACGCAGTTTTCACAAACGCCGCAGGGGCGGTTTCCCGCGTCGGGGTCTATGCAGTTCAGACCCTTCGCCAGCAGGCGCGCCATCGTTGTCTTGCCCGTCCCGCGCGTGCCGGAAAACAGATAGGCGTGCGAGGTCTCGCCCGTGGCAAGCTGACGCCGCAGGACATTCACAACATGACGCTGCCCCAGCACCTTATCAAAGGCAGCGGGCCGAAACCGGCGGTAAATCGCTTCGTGGTGTTTTTCCGTCACTTGTGCGTATTACTCCTTCAGACACTTCTCCCGGCGGCGTTTCCCAAATCGATGGTTCGGTGAAAATCGTCGCTTTCTGTGATCGGCAATCAAACGGACGACCGCCCGGCAGGACCGGGAGAATCCGCGGCACATGAGTTATCCTCCTTATCGCTGCTTCCTTCCGGACCTGACGAGGTTCGCAGGCGCTCATTGCGCGGGACCCGGCCCTGCCCGGCAGCCGTCCGCCTCATAGTATACCATGGACTACCCACAGGCTCAAAAAAACGTAATTGCGCCGGAGTCATATCTATTATCCGGAATCGGCCGAGTACGTTCTGGATATGCTCAATGCCGAGGAACGTGGTGATTGGGAAACTTGGTTGGCAGTTTAGGAGGTTTCGGTGATGGCGATCAATCCGGCACTAAATATGTTCAAATTTCAACAAATGCAAATTATTTAGTAAATTTGTATATGAAATATAAATTTTTACCTTTACAAACGAAAGAAAATTCGTCATAATGCCAAATATATTCGGGGAAATATTTCAGGGAGAATATTTATCATACGGTATTTGTGCCGTGTTCGTTATATTTTGGTAGTTGGACAGAGATTGTCCATTGACGGGGGTCATGTATGGCAAAGAACTTTTGCAGTTTCTGTTTTAGTGATTTGTATTGTAATTGGCGTTGTATTTTTTCGCGGCAAATTGCTGCGATATTGACGTTGTTTTTGCTGTGCGGACGAAGATCGTAGTTTGTAAGGTTTCGATCCGGCGACCGGAATGACGGGGGTCAGAAAGGTGTAAGTAAGATGTGGGGACAGGATTCGAGAGATAGAAGTCGAGCCAAGAATGACCGTTCAAGGGGGGTGTTTCGTCTAAATAGGCGAAACGGTTTCGGCAAGCGGACGCTTGTCACGGCTCTGATGTTTTTGCTGTCGGCGTCCATTGTGCTGACAGGCGTCGTCTGGGGTACGGATGACAGCGGGACGGCGGCTCTTAATGGCGGAGATTCCCGCCTTCGCGGGAATGACATGGGTTCGGCATCGAATGACATGGGTTCGGCGATTGCCTCGCTGGGGGATGGGGTTTATCTGACGGAGGGCGAGACGGTTCCGTCTGATTTCATCCCGATTGACGCTTTGGCTGATACAGACTGGACTGTCACCTTAAGTCAAACTCCGCCCAACGCGGACAGCAATGCTTACCTCTCGGGCACGCAGATAAAATTCGTTGTAAACTTCTCGCGTACCACTCCCGGCGATGTTGATTTTGACCAGGAATACGAACTATACGTCAACAGCGCACTGACCGCGCTGCCGATATTCAGAGGTGTCGACGCCATAAACGGCAAGCCGATATTCATCACCAAGCCGGCCACTACTGTGGTCATAGACAGGGGTGACGGCAAAGGTCCCATCACCTATTTCAAATATGTCTATATGTTCAACCCCGCGCTTACACAGGCCGAGCTGAATACCATGACCAACACCAATTTCTCCGCCACCGTACAGTTGATCACAGTGAATGGTGAAACAGAGATACCAAATCCCATCCATGTGGGAGATTCGACGACTTGGGGTACAGGCAATATCGTCATCAAGCCACCGGTTCCACCGGCAGTTTCAGGCTCGGTAAGCATCAGCAAATCCGTGGACGCGATTTATAAGGAGAAGTCCGGCACGCCCGGCGCCTATGAGGTCTCTGCGGGCAATAAACAATGGGTGCAGCCCGGCGACATCGTTAAGTTCAATATCTCAATGTATGACAATCTGCGCAATTACGAGGCCAACGCCGCCTATTACGGTTCAAGCTTTCCCTATCCGACCTATGCCCATTTGGTCGAGTATCTGCCGGCGGGATATACGGCTGTACAGCCATCCGGCACGAACATCACCGGTATCGGCAATGACCTGAATAACGGTTGGACGCAGTGGAACAGCGGTACGAATACGCCCACACTGGCAGGCGGAGAGCTTGCCGGTGCTACTACTTGTATCACCAACGGCGGAACAGTCTGGGTACATGACTACAACTACGACACTCAACGAACAGACAGTGGCGGCATCATGCCTTTTTACGCGCAAGTCAACGCAGGCGTGACCAGCACAACAGACGCAGCCGATCTGCACAATGTCGTACACTCGACGAGCGGGCCCGACCCATATAACCCCGGTGACAAGGAGAAAGAAGCCGGCGTGGGCGTGGGCGTGGGCGACAAGCCCCCGGAACCACCGGGGCCACCTACGCCCTTAGACGTCTACGACCTCGCGTTGATCACAGAGATCCTTGACAGCAATCCGAACCCTCACTTCAATCAGGTGTTTGATGTTGTGGGCGCGCGGGATATGACCTTCCAGGTGCTGGTCACCAATCAGGGCATGATGCCGGTTGACAATGTGACGGTCGCGCTCTATCTGCCCGAGAACATCCAAATGCTTGACGGCAACAGCATCTGGAACCCGACTGTCGGGGAGATTAATGCAGATGGCTGGACCTATGCGGGCACAAAGGTGCCTCAGAGTACCCCTCAAAACTGGACGCCGGTCAATATGTATACAAAGACTTTGACAAACGGTAAGATTCACTACCCCACTTTTGGTCCTGCTTATTGGAAGGAGATGGATTTTCTCCCGGGTAGAGAGCAAATCTACAACGTCAGTGCGAGTTGGGGAGATGTGGACCTGCAGTTCCATGCACGCGTAACAGGCGATGCGGAGGAAGCCGATGCTGCCGTCACGACACTCAGCGAATCCACGTGGATCTATGCCGCCGAGATCCTGTCGTTTACGCAATACACGGGGCCGGGCTATTTGGTTTCCCCTACTCATGCGGAATATGAGAGCAGCGGCAACGCAGAGTGCCCTCCATTCACAACAACCTGGGAAGCCGACGACCTTGCCGCACCCATGCCGGTAGACGTGGACTCATGGCCAGATAGCGACCCCTATAATGATTTGTATGACCCACGACCCACTTGGAACTATGCCTGGGGCGGCATGGGCATAAGCGATAGAAGCTCATCCGGAAGCGGGCGCGTGCTGCCCACCGGTTTAGAGTGGGCGTACAGTAATGTTGCAAGCAACACAAACGGAGGATATGCCAAAGAACTTGCCGGTATTACAGACAGGAATGCAAAAAACCCAGATTACAACAAGGGTGGTCAACAAGGGCCGGATGAGGACGACTACGACTTTGCCGTCGTTCGCGTTGTCAAGGCAAAGCCCGATGTGGACTATGGCACACAAGACCTGACCAAATCGCGGATGTCATGGACGGATGTGCATGCAAGTGTAGTGAGTAACCCGAATAACGAGATGACCGGAAATATCATCAGTCGGGTTACCGACTCAACACATGGCGGCTCCGGCACAAAAGACTATGCCAATAGATTGGTCGGACGCTCAAAAAGTATTCAGGACACATATGGGAAAGACAAGCCTGATCCGAATATGCCCGATCATCCCTACATCTCTGACGACGGAGTCATCACCGACTACAATAGCGTTTTTGTTTACAAACTCACCATCAATGCCGGCAGCCATGATATGGCAAACATGGTGCTTGAAGATACGCTGCCGGAAGGTCTTCGTTATCTAAAGATAGCCGATGTAAATGCATATCACAATTTCCAGGAAAGCAGTCAGTTTGCCTATACCGATGAGCCGGCTTTCTATTCGCAGTATTATTGGAAGGCAGATACACTTCCTGATGGTACGAAAGCCATAGTGCCGGGCAGTTCGCTCCATCGCAGAGAATGGTCTCAATATTATGAGTATTATGGGGAGATTTCCGCCGGAAATACTTATGCTGCATGGCCTGCTCAAGATCCTTTCAAAAATGCATATAGTGCCAGCTATGCTGAATTGATTTCGAACACCGGCATTATGGTGGGCGAATCCGCAAGTGATTTGACAACATATATCAATGGTTTCAAAATCGATTCCTATGGAAACAACACGGTGAGATTCAGTGCCACAAATTTGCATGAAACCGTAATCAATTTGTACTTCCTTGTTGGTCTTGACCCGGAGTATGCGCTGATTCCGGGGCATACCTATCAGAACAAGGCCGAACTTTCCTATGACGGCGAGCCCAGGAAGGAAATCACCGAGGACAAATATGTCACGGTCGGTTATGACGGCGCGAGCGCTTTTGTGACGAAGTTCGTCAACACCGCGTCCGGCAACACAAACGACTACAAGGGCGAGGGCAGCTACAATCTGATCACCGGCTCGTCGGCTTCGGTGAAGTACCGTATCCAACTGCGCACCCAGGGCTCGGGCGGCTTTGAGCCGGGGACAATCAACATCAACGACAAAATAAAGGAGTATGCGGACGCCGCCGGCGCGACGATAAGCGATGTAACAGGGATCAGCATACGTGCCTTTAACCAGAACACCTTTATCCCGAATATCGCAGCGAATGATGGCAGCCGTGTGTCCGGCGAGGAAGGCTACATCGCTGCCGCCTATAACAACGGCGTTTTGAACATCCATAATAATGCGCACGCGATTGAACCGAACCGTCTCTACTACATTGAGTTCACGGTCAACTATGCGGGTATCAAACCGGGCGCGAACATCCGCAACACCACCGGCACGACCACAAACTCACTGCGTCCGATCGACTTTGAACTGTACAAGACCGACGCTTCTACTCCGCCTCTGTCTCTCAGCGGCTCCGGGTTTGAACTGTATTACACAGACTCCAACGGCAACATCAACACGAGTGACCCGGTCAAGGGCGCACTCGGCGCTGCCGTCTATAATCCGGATACGGCTGTCAGTGTGGTTTTGGGGCCGACGGATTACAGTTTCAACTTTATCCCCAAGAACTACTTCCCGCAGAGCAGATGGCGCATTGCCTTCCTGGAAGTAACAGCGCCCACAGGCGGCAATCCGGCTTATCTGCCCGGCCGCGTCTATTATATGGACTTAGTAAAAGACGCAAGCGGCAATCTGTCCTGGCAGATACCGGCAGGGCTGAACGGCTCTGATCTCAGAGAAGATACCACGAGCAGTACCGACAACAAATACCAGTTTATCAACCGCAACACGGAAGAAACCAAGGCGAAGATGAAGATCACGAAGGCTTGGGCGAATGGGATTGACGCGACAGCGCAAGGGCTTGTGTCAGACTTCTACTATATCGACCCTACCATGACACCGGCGGGAACAGAGCGGCCTTTCTCACATTATGTCACCGGGGATCCGAGTGGTTGGTATTATTACACACCGGATCTCACTACCGGCTACTATCAAATCGTCGAGTACAGTTCCGTGGGCTACGGGCCGCGGGATACGGATGCATGGACGTTTACCGGCGTCGTGACGCGGAGCGGTCCGAGCGGCACTGTTGACTATTATCGCTATGTGCTGAAGGAACTCGTCTTGCTTGGCGAGGATACCGATGCAGACGGTTTTGGCACGCTCACGATAGACGGCAAGTCGGCTCCGGAACTGAATGATACGCTTGCGGTGACCAATGCCCAGGTCGGCGATTTCAACTTGAACAAAACATGGGCAGTCTGGCCGGGCAGCACCGACGCCACGCCCACGGCAAAGCCGCCGGCGTCTGCGACGAAGTTTGTATTATACAATGGTTTGGAGAGATACGAACTTACCAGCAATGGTGTGTACAATGCGGCCACAGGGTATTCTTTCAGCCGCAGCTATATCCCTGCGGGAACTTATATCCTGTACGAGTACGTAAATAACAGCTATGAGGAATACGGACCTTCTGAAGATGTTGGTGGTTGGCTACGCGAAGCGGATCATGATGCTGATTATGCAGGGTATCTGGCCTACCGATATAAAGTGGAAGACCCAATCGTGATTCCTGTGGTTTCCGCAAATAGGCCAAATCCGGATGTCGCGGTCGAAAATGACGATACGCCGGTCAAAGACACGCCGGCCAGTATTCGGTTGATTAAGACAGACGGCGGCGGCGACCCACTGGCCGGCGCGGTGTTCAAACTCTCCAAGACCTTGAACAATGGCGATAACTGGGAGACCTACGGTGTACCCAACATAGCCGATGAGCCAAACACGGGCGATGTCGCCGGTACCATATTCACCTTTACCCTGCCCAACGGCGTGAATCGGGTGGGCGAATATACGCTTACCGAGACCACAACGCCGTCCGGCTACAATGGCCTCACACAATCCCTGCGGCTCGGGATCGATAAGGACGGAAAAATCATAAGTATCGACGGTGTACCTGCCGACATTGGCGCGTCGGTGATAACCGGTAGTGATACTGCGTCCGTGACAGGCGAAAAGGTCACGCTCGAACTTGATCAAGCGGGAGCCAAACCCATCTCGGTCATAACGGTGAAAAACACGGTAATCCCCGGTCCGCAGATCAAACTGCTAAAGTACGGTACAAACGGCAGCAATGAAATCCTCTTGGCAGGCGGAGAATTTAAGTTAAGCGGAACAGGCAGTCGCAGTGGCTGGTTCAGCACCCAAATCATCAATTCCACCACCGGCATCACCTTTACCCTGCCTACCATTGCAGACTCCGGTTGGACGGACTACGCAGGCGACTATACCCTGACCGAGATCAGTCCGCCGAACGGCTATATCGGCATGGCCGGCACCGCAACGGTCACGCTTAATGCGGCAGGCGTCATTACAAATATCGCGTATACCGATGCGGGCGGCAACACCAGTGTTGTAACAGAAACAGGTTCCAATGGCGTCAGCATCAAGGTAGTCGATAAAATAATCGACGGCAAGCAAATCAAGCTGATCAAGACCAGCTCCGGTGCCAGCCCCTTCAATCTGGACGGGGCACAGTTCAGGTTGACCGGCAATGGACCTGTTGGCGGCCCTCCGTCGGCACTCTACGACTCCGGTGTTCTCACCATCCTCAACGCAGGTGACGGCATCTGGTTCACCTTACCGGCCGGCGACCCGGCCGGTACCTATACGCTGCACGAGGTTACTCCTCCCGTGGGGTATACCGGCATCGGCGACGTTGAGCTTGTGATCAACAGCAACGGCGAGATTACCGCGATCCTCGGTTCAGACAGCGCCAAGGTGATTTTTGGTACAGACTCCAGCACCCCAGGCGATCATATAACCGTGCGCAATACAATCAATCCCGGCAAGAATATCAAGCTGTACAAGGTGGATAAAGACAACACGAACAAGCGCTTGCTCGGAAAGTTCACGCTGACCAAAGTAGGCGGGAGTTGGAGTACACAGGAAGAAATTACGATTGAAGCCAATGGCTTGCAGTTCACGCTGCCGGCGGGCAATCCGGCAGGCACGTATACGCTGACAGAAGATGTGGCTCCGGCGGGTTACAAAAAGATCGACCCGATTACCATCACAATTGACGAAAACGGCAAGATTAAGACCGTTTCGAATAATACTGTGGCAACAATTACAGATAATGAACTCTCGATTACGATTAAGGACGAGCTGATTCCGGGCACGCAGATCACGATCAAAAAGACCGACGCGAATACCGACCCCGGCAAGCGCATCAATCTGCAAGGGGCGAAATTCAGATTGCAAAGCAATGTACTTGTTGGCACACCGGCAGCGATGTACGACTCCGGTTGGTCCGATGCCACAGACGCTAACGGCAATGTCACCCTTACTTTACCGGAAGGCGACAAGGCCGGCACCTACACCTTGACCGAGCAACCCCGCAGCGGTTATACGGGCCTCGGTCCTGTGACTTTGGAATTTGACAGCGAGGGCAAGATGGTTCCTCCCGCTCTGGGTGCTCCCGAGGATGTGGCGCTGATCGACATCGACAGCGGCGGCTTTGGATTGCGCGTGCAAAACAAGGTCATCGAAGGGCCGCAGATCACCCTGACTAAGACCAACAATGACGGTTCCAACCTCATCTATCTGGCCGGTGCGGTGTTCCGGCTGGTGGGCGTCACTGCGGCAGATGGTCAGCCGCTCACTTACGATTCCGGTGAAGTAACGACCGGTTCAGACGGCAAATTGGTATTCAAGCTCAAAGACGGAGACTTCGTCGGCACTTATACGCTCACAGAGGTCGCCGCGCCAAACGGTTATACTGGACTGACCTCCCCGGTGACCATCACCATCGCCGCTGACGCTAACGGCTTGGGTTACATTTCTGCCTCGTCAAACCCCGGACTTGTTTCCATCGACGGCAACAAGTTGGGCATTACGGCCAAGAACTCGATTATCTCCGGAAAATCCATCACTTTGAACAAGGTGATGAGTAACGCCAGTGAAACTCCACTGACCGGCGCGGTCTTCGAACTCTATGGGATAACACCGAAATCCGGCAATACAACATGGAGTGCGGGCTGGACTTCCGGGCCGTTGCCGGTTGGCGGCTCCGGTGCGCTCACGTTTGGGCTGCCTGCCGGCGACCCGGCGGGGGACTATCGTCTCACAGAAATCATGCCGCCGAACGGCTATACCGGACTGACTTCCCCGGTGACGATTCGTATTGACAGCAACGGGAAGATCATCGGTATCTCAAACAGTGCCGGCGTTATCGTGATTCCGGGCACTTCCACTGCGGGCGGTGACGTGGATGATAACACGATGATTCGGATACTTGGTACCGGTCTGGGTCTGGTTGTGAAAAACGACCTCAAGCCCGGTCAGCAGATCACACTCAAGAAGACCGATCTCAAAGGCGCACTGCTGACGGGTGCGGAGTTTACATTGACCAGCACCTTTGAGTTCGGCTCCCCGCCGGCACGTTATCAATCGGTACAGACGGTTGCATCGGACGGCACGCTGACCTTTAATCTGCCGGAGGGCGACCCGGAGGATGACTATACTTTGACCGAGAGCAAGGTGCCCAACGGTTACACCGGCATCGCGCCCGTGACTTTGCATATTGATGCAAACGGCAAGATCACCGAGGTCGATGGTGTAGCGATTGGTGGTAGCGGCTTCAATCCCAACGTGACAGTAAGCAACTCGGGCAACTACATCACCGTGAAAAACACGATCAAGGATGGCCGCAAGATATCGCTGATTAAAACAGCCGCCGATGGGACCACCGCACTGTCAGGGGCGCAGTTTACGCTGATCGGCAAAACGCCGGCTCCTGCCGATAATACTTTGACCCCGCCTTATCCGGGGGCGACCTGGACGTCATATTCCGACGGTCCTTACACCGCTGCCAACGGTATCACCTTCACACTGCCGTCCGGCGACCCCGCAGGTCTTTACACCTTACACGAGGACGCCGCGCCCAATGGCTATGTGCAGATGAACGATGTGACCTTGGAGATCGACAGCTTAGGTCGTGTCGTCGCTGTGACCGGTGCGGACAAGGATTTGATCGACATTCAGAACGATCAAATCAGTATCAAGGTTCTGAATCACATCAAGGCCGGTAGCCAGATCAGCCTGCTGAAACAAAACGCAACCGGTACTACCAATCTGGCCGGTGCAACGTTTATGCTGACCGGTGTTACGCCGGCATCCGGGGCTACATGGACGACATATGGTCCTGTGACCCAGGCCATCACCAATGCCAACAACGGTCTGATCTTCAATCTGCCCGAAGGCGACCCGGCCGGAACTTACACGCTTGAGGAACTTACGGCTCCGAATGGCTATACGGTTGGTCTGTCTACTCCGGTGACACTGACCATCGACAGCGACGGCAAGATTCTAAGTGTCGCGTCCGCTACAAACATCGTCTTGGACAGTAATAAATTGGGTCTTAGGGTACGCAATACAATCAAAGATGGGCTGCCGATAGAGTTAATCAAGACGGATGCCACCGGCAATACCAAGTTAGCCGATGCAGTGTTTGAGCTGAGTTGGACGAGCTTGACCAATGCCCTCCCAACGGGTGGAAGCGACCAACAGACAACGCTGGTGAATGGCACCCTGACCTTTACCCTGCCTAAGGGCAACCCGGAAGGTGTTTATACCCTGCGTGAGGGCACCGCGCCAAATGGCTACCAATTGATGAGCGATGTTTATTTGCACATCGACAGCAGCGGCAAGATCACAAAGATCACGGTCGGGCCGGATTTCGTAGATGATGCCTCAACAGTTGTGACGCTCAACGGCGTTTCGGGTGCGAGCATTACAGCGAAAGATACCATCAGGCCCGGTCTTGAAATCGACCTGACCAAATACGGTGCCGATCCCGGTACCGGCACAAGACCGGTCTTGGCGGGCGCACAGTTCCAATTGAGTATTCCAGCGACCGGTTATAAGTCGGCTGTATTTACTACGGGGAATGACGGCAAGCTGAAGTTCAAATTGCCTGACGGAAATCCAGCCGGTACCTATGTGCTGACCGAGGTGCAGGCGCCGGCAGGCTATAGACCTATGGCGCCGGTGACGCTGGTGATTGACAGCGCCGGAAATGTCATCGTGCAAAATTACAGCGACGGCAGTACGCCGCCGGTTTCTGTCGCTGCGGGCGGCACTTTGGGTGAATTGGTAAATCTAAACGCCAACAACGACGATAAGATTTACGACGCAGCCCTGCGCAAATGGGTTTCGGCCGTGAACGGCAAAGTGACGCCGGGCGTGCAGGATTCCATCGATACCGCTAACGGCGGCGTACCATCGCCTGTCGTCAAGGTACGGCGCGGCGACATCGTGGAATACACGATCAGGGTGTTCAACCAGTGCGAGTGGCCGATGCAGGTGAGGGAGATCGTGGATGATCTGCCAGCCGGGCTTGCGTTCGATAAGTCGCTGAATCCTGACTGGACAAATCCGATCCTGCCGCTCTTTGTGAACAAGCTTTATTACAACGGGCCTCCGATCGAATTGACGCCAAAGGGGACTGCCGATTCGAGCAGGGATGTGAAACTGTATCTGCGGGTTGATTCCTCGATCAAGTTCGGTGAGGCCGTCACGAATTTTGCGGAAATCACCGAAGAGACAGACGAAAACGGCAATCCGGTGAAAGACGTCGACTCCACGCCGGACGACGACCTTGAGGACGATGGGACAGAGAACGACAAAACCCTGAAGGACAACGTGATCGACGAGCACAGAGGCGGCATTGACGGCGACGATGAATACGGCGATTACGGCAAGGACAAGGACGAAGACGACCATGACATCGCGAAGATCATTGTGGAAAAAGAATACGACGCGGCGCTTCGCAAATGGGTGTCAGACGTCGAGCATGACGGGCAGTGGCTACCCTCGGTGATCGCGGAACCGCAAAACGGCGTGGCGACGCCTCCGGTGCCGGTATACCGCGGCGGTCTGGTCAAATACACGATCAAGGTGTTCAACCAGTGCGAATGGCCGCTGAAAACACCCATAATCACGGATAGTCTCCCCGGATGGCTCGAATGGGATCCGCAGATACAGGCGGAGTACAATCCGGGCTGGGTCTACAACGAGGGAACCGGGTTGATTACCTATACCTATGCGGACGGCGGCCCTGTTCTCAAGCCGAATACGAGGCCAAACGGAACCTATGACAAGGATTCGACGGCGGAGATCACGATCACTCTGCGCGTGAAAACGGATGTGCCGTCCAATGAGATCATCACGAATACGGCGGAGATCAGCAAGCTGACCGATGAGAACGACAAAGAAGTGAAGGACATCGATTCCGTGCCGGATAGCAATCTGATCAACGACGGGACAGAGGAGAAGGGCAATCTGAAGGACAATGAGATCGACGAACACAGAGGCGGCATTGACGGCGATGAGGAATACGGCGGTTACGGTCCGGGCAAGGACGAGGACGACCACGACATTGCCAAGGTCATTGTCGGCGACCTGATCATCTCCGTCGAGGTGGACAAGGACACGATCAAGCGTACGAGCGCGGCGTATATCAGTGATCACGATCCGGCCAACTTCACAAATGTTGGTCTGGCGGACGAGATGTACCGTTACAACATCGACTTCCGCTCGACCTCAAGTGTCAGCGCGACGGAGTTTGTCGTGGACGACCCGCTCGAAGCGGTTTCCGCGCCCGGAGCCTATGAAGATCAGGTGCGCGTCGACGGTCTGTGGACGCCGGCTGTCTGGGGCGATATGGACGGAAAGATGAATGTCTGGTACAAGACGAACACCGGCGCCGGCGCGGAAGACGGGAATTTGGCGGCGGCGAATTTGGTGACGACAGCGAACCCAAGGCTGTATCCGAACACCGGATGGAAACTCTGGAAACATATTGACGCCAGCGGCACTGCGGAATTTGCAAATGGCGTGATTCCGAGAGAGCGGCTTGCGCTCCCGGCCGGCGTGTCGAGCGCCCCGGATGCGGCGGTATATATCACGGCGATTCGCTTTGAGTACGGCCCGGTGAAAGTCGGCTTTACCTCAAGGAATGAAAACAAAGAGGCGAGCCTGAACAAGGATTACCGTGACAGCAACGGCATTGAGGAATCGGACAGCAGGAACAGAATCTCGGCGCTTCCCACGCAGCCGGATTTGTCCTCGTCTCCGGTTAAGGCACAAAGCGTGCAGGTGGTCTCACCGCAGGCAAACTCGATTTCGGCGCTGTCGCTGCGCATCGCAACGCAGGGCGCTGCCGTGCCGCTCGTCTCGGAAATCACGGCGCTTGCAGTGCCGGAAAAAGGCGTGTCCGACTGGACGCCGCCGGGTGAACCGGGCGCGCCGAACTATTCGGAGGCTTTGGCAGACCTGACAGCCGAAAACGCGATCACGCTGCGCCCCGCAACCTATTTGGTCCGCACGACGCGGCCTATGGCGACGGAAGACATCGTGTCTTCTGTTTCCGCCCACATCGCGCGCGGCACGGTCTATGACGAAGACCGCGACCGGGTACTGACCCGCGAAATCGTGACGGGTACGCTGGAACCGGGGCCGATCGACCCGGGCAGTATCGTGCAGCAGGACTCCTTCGTGAACAACGCGGCCGGCAGCGGCATCGTGTTCCGCGGCGGCCACTGGGTCGACCGAAACGGCAACCGGCTTAGGGTCGGAAGGGGAGGCCCTGCGGGGACTGCGGATGTAATGGCGCTGGGCGTGTGGTTTGCGGCGATGATCGCGGCTCTCGTGTGCCTGATTCTCCTGCGGCTGACTTATGCCGGAGGCAGGAGGCGAAAGTGGGCGTCCGGGCCGGACAGAGTGGCAGGAGATTCTCGTCTGCGCGGGAATGACAGTGTGTTGCGCGGGAATGACCGTAATAACGGAGGTGCGGCGCGATGAAAAAGAAACTCAGGATTTTCGCGTTTGCTGTGGCCTTGCTTCTCGCTCTGCCGGGCGCTGTTTTTGCGGCTCCGGCGGTGGAGGTGGCTGCGGGGTCCAATATGACTGTAGAGTACCGGTATGCCGAAGGCGAGACGCCGGACATTCCGGCGAGCATCAGCCAATTCGGCCAGACCTATCATTTGGTCGGAACCTCGGACGCGGTGCTGGAAAGCACGCTGCCGACGACGAGAATGTATATCTACCGTGTGAACGGAGCCTTAACGCCGGCACAACTGGCGGAGATCCAGGGCGCGGGGGATATTGCGTTCACGCCGGTCTATATCGACAGGGAAGAGGCGATCGATCTCTATCCGTATATGATTGAAAATCTTCCGACCAATGATGTGGAGGACCTGCTTGACGTAGCGCAGGCGCGCGGCATCGCCGGTGCCCTGATCATCGGACAGACCTCTTCTGTCAATCACGTCGAAGTGAATGAACTCGCGGATATTTCGTTCACGCCGACGCACTGGGAAGACGCGGAAAAACTGCTTCCGGACCGGTATCAGGCGGAATGTCGTCTCATCGGCATCAACGTCATCCAAGAGCTGGGCTACTATCTGGCGAGCGCGTCGTTCTCAGCGAGCGAGGCGGAAGGCGAAACAAATCAGTATGTCATCGTCGCGGAATACGCGCCGGAGGCTCCGCCGCCGGAGGCGGAAGAAGAGGGAGGAGTCATTGTGGATGAGGGAGAGGTGATTGACGAGCCGGAAGAGCCTGAGGCGGCTCTTCCGACGGTCGGACTGAGTGATTCTGATGTCGCGCTGGTCGCCGGGCAGGGCTCCAACCCCTTCGCCAATGTCGTGGACGGTCTGGTACCGTTTGGCGGATTTCATGTAAGCGGTGTGTGGTCCTTCCTTTCGCTCCTCCTGAGCGTGGCTGCGGCCATCATCGCGATCGCCCTCGGGCTTGGCGCGCTGGCGCGGCGCAGCCGTGTGAAGAATTATGAGAACATGGGCGTTTACGATAACGAGGCGCTGGCGCTGGCTAAGAAGCGCGGCAATCTGCTGCGGGCACTGACCGCCATCTTAGGCGTCATCACGCTGCTGACCTGGCTGCTTCTCGACGATTTCAGCGTCGGCATGGTGTGGGTCAACAACCATACGCTCATCGTCGGTGTTCTCTTCCTCATCACCGTGGTTCTCTGCGGGATCACCGGCGCCAGAACCGCGAAATCGAATCGTTATGCCACGGAGGAACCCGATACCCACATCGCTTAAAGACCGAACAGCGCCATACCCCTTATAAGCCGAAGAAGCACCCCCCCCACTGCTTCTTCGGCTTTCCGGTACAATCTCTGAAAAGAAAAGACGGTTCATTCCCACCGGCGTTCGCCCACTTGAAAACCGTCATTCCGCGCCGCCGGTGCAGACTTTGCATGAACACCTCAACGGTGTATAATGTTGATACGTGAGTACAAGAAACTGAGGAGGTAAGCACAATGTCAGCAAACAAGACAAAAGAGGAGATTGCCGAAGACGATGATGAACCGATGATCGTGACGCTCGAGTATGATGACGGTACCGAAGTCGAGACCGAGGTGATGGGCGTCTTTGAAGTGGAAGGAAAAGAATATATTGCTCTTTTGCCGGATGATGGCAGCGATGACGTCTACCTGTACGGTTATTCCGAAATCGGTGGCGAAGACGGCGATGAATTTGAACTGCTCGACATCGAGGACGAGGAAGAGTTTGATAAAGTCGTTGCGGCGTTTGACGAATTGATGGAATTTGACGGCGAAGAAGAGTAAACCCTTTGAATCATTATTATGACATCATCATCGTCGGCGCCGGCGCCGGTGGGGTATTCGCATCGTACGAGTTCACGAAACTTGATTCGAGCATAAAGGTGCTGATGCTGGAAAAGGGGCGCGAACTTGTCTCGCGCAAATGCCCGATTTCCGAAGGTAAGGTCGATCACTGTATCGGTTGTGAGCCGTGCAGCATCATGTGCGGTTACGGCGGAGCAGGTTCTTTGTCCGACGGCAAATACAATATCACGACAGAGTTTGGCGGTGAGTTGCATTTGCGCGTCGGTCGGGACGTGGCGATGTCTCTGATGGAATACGTCGATTCCGTACTGCTCGGAATGGGCGGTCAGGAAGCGAAACTATACAGTACGGTCGGCGGCAAACTAAAACGGGCCTGCCTGCAGCACAACCTGCACCTGCTCGACGCCAAGGTTCGTCATCTGGGGACAGATCGCAATGTGAAAATCCTTGCCAATATTTATGATTATATGAAAGACAACATTGACATCCGATTCGGCGCGGATGTTCGCGGAATCGACAAGGCGGCGGATGGCTTTGTGGTAACGACAGCAAAGAGCGAAACTTACATGGCGAAGAATGTGATCCTCGCGACGGGGCGCTCGGGTTCGCGGTGGCTGTCGGAGATCATGGACGGGTTTGGCGTGCCGCTCAAGAGCAATCGCGTTGACATCGGCGTGCGCGTCGAGTTGCCGGCTGAGGTCTGGTCGCATATTACGGATGAGGTCTACGAGAGCAAGATCGTCTACAAAACGGACAAGTACAATGATCTCGTGCGGACATTTTGCATGAACCCGTATGGCGAGGTCGTGACGGAGAATACGAACGGTATCATCACGGTCAATGGACATAGCTATGCAGATCCGGCCTTGCATACGAGCAATACGAATTTCGCGCTGCTCGTGAGCAATCGGCTGACGGAGCCTTTTGAGGGTTCGAACGAATACGGCGAATCAATTGCGCGTCTTTCCAATATGCTCGGCGGCGGTGTGCTGCTGCAGCGTTTTGGCGATCTCATCAAGGGCCGCCGGAGTAATAAGAGGCGCATGGAGAAGTCTTTCACGGTGCCGACACTGAAAGCGACGCCGGGTGATTTGTCGCTTGTCATCCCCAAGCGGCAACTTGACGACATCATCGAAATGATCTATGCGCTCGACGAGATCGCGCCGGGTACCTCCAACGACGATACGTTGCTCTATGGGGTAGAGGTCAAGTTTTATAACAGCGAAGTTGCGGTGGACGAAAATCTTGAGACGAATGTGCCGGGATTGTACGCGATCGGTGACGCCTCGGGGGTGACACATAGCCTGTCGCAGGCGTCGGCTTCGGGTGTTCACGTCGCGAGGCGAATCGCAAATGCATTGTAGCGATACGGTGGGCAATAGAGGATAGGGCAAGTGAGCGTCGAAATCGTGTAAGTGAGCATCGAATAGGAGGTTAATATGTACGCAACCAACAAAGAACGAATGACGGAAAAAATCATGACATTCAGCAAGTATGGTGCCCTGGACGACGGCGGTATCACGCGGTTGTCTTTGTCTCCTCCTGCACTGGAGGCACGTGCCGCTTTCAAACGCCGTGCCGAAGCGCTCGGCGCGACTGTCGTGAGCGATGATATCGGAAATATTTATGCGACGGTGCCCGGGAGTGATCCGGACGCCAAGCGGATTGTTGTAGGTTCACACGCGGACTCGGTTCGCAGCGGCGGCAACTATGACGGTATCTACGGTGTGCTGGCGGGCCTCGAAGCGCTCGAGACGATCGTTACGGACGAGATCCCGCATCGCCATCCGCTGACGGTCATGATCTGGACCAATGAAGAGGGAGCGCGCTTCGAGCCGGCCATGATGAGTTCAGGCATTGTCCTTGGCAAATTCGAAAAAGAAAAAATGCTTGCTGTCAAAGAGACGGGCGGGCAGACGACTTTCGGTGAGGCGCTTGCCGCCAGCGGCTGGGTGGGCGATGAGAAAAACCGCCTAAATAAAGAGGAATATCTTGCGTATTTTGAGCCGCACATCGAGCAGGGTCCCGTTCTCGAAGAACAAAATCTTGAGATCGGCATCGTTGGCGGCGTTGTCGGAATGGTCAATTACGATATCATTCTCGATGGCGTGGCGTCTCATGCAGGGACGACGCCGCAGACATACCGCAAGGATGCCCTGCGCGCTGCGTCAAAGATCATCACAGGCTTGTGGGAGCAACTCGGGCTCGATCGCACCGAGTTGCTCCCACAAGCCTGTGATGATCTTTGACGCAGCGCGCAGGGCATCCTTGGGAGCAACTCGGTGCGATCGAGCCCGAGTTGGTATTCACGATGGGCGAGATTTTTTGCAAGCCGAATATCCATACGATCGTGCCGGCGCAAATCAAGTTTTCGCTGGACGCTCGCCATCGCGACATGGGCGTCCTGGACAAGGTCGTCGCCGTCATCAAGGGGCTTCCGACAGAAGTTCTGGGCTGCAAACTCTCTTATGAGGAGCACTGGGGCCGCAAGACGATCGAGTTCAACGAGCAGCTGCTCGATTTCGTCGAAAACGCGACAAAAGAATTGGGCTACACCTACAAGCGTATGTATTCGGGTGCGGGCCATGATGCGCAGTATGTCAGCGAGATGCTGCCGGCCGTCATGATCTTTATCCCGAGCAAGGATGGGCTCTCCCATACGACGGTCGAGTATTCAAGCCCCGAACAGACCTGGCACGGCGCCAACGTTTTGCTGAACGCCCTGTTGGAGGCCGACCGCACGCTGTAAGCCAATTCAGTCCAACCTTTAATCGGCGAAGCAATAAATCATTCGTGAACAATGTTACCGTTCATGGGGTACTGCCTATACAAAATGCGCATCCGGGAAAATGGCTGCATTTACAAAACAAAAGTGCGCCACTTTGGATGCAACTTCAGTTCTGTCTGAGCGGAGCGAGTTAACGAAGTTGCCCAAAGTGCCGTGCTTTTGTTTTATTGTAAATGCCCATTTTTTGTAGGGGCGCATTTTGTATAGGCAGTACCCCATGAACGGTAACTGATTACAAACGCATACAAACGCACGGTTTTTGCCGTGCGTTCGTGCGTTTTGACGGTTTGCGGCCGAGGTACTTTTTTGATATGATACACTGGTCGAAATTTTTTTACCGAACCCGTTCGGTAAGCGAAGCGGTTCGTGAACAGATATCGGGTTGG
The DNA here is from genome assembly GCA_025997195.1 of Clostridia bacterium. GTDB lineage: Bacteria > Bacillota > Clostridia > Peptostreptococcales > Anaerovoracaceae > WRMW01. The sequence goes on from BNUG01000002.1 coordinate 89,028, forward strand.
GTCCGCTGCAGGAGCGGAAGATAGGAGAAGATTATGTTCTCAGGGATTGGCGGCATGATTGCCGTAATCGTTATCATCGCGGTCTGTGCTGTCGTATTTACGATCGCCATCCGAAAAGAAATGAATTAGGGGGCGGGTAGCATGACAGTAGGAGAGGCTTTCCTGACTTCGGGTCAGATTTATGTGATGGGCTTTGCCGTTGCCCTCGGTATGGCGGCACTGATCAAATTGATTTGTTATGTAATCAGCCATTCGGATGCTAAGGCGGCGGCGAAAGCGGCTGCAAAGGCGGCGGCGCGTGAAGGAGGGCAGGTACAATGAATATTTTGTCACTCTTTCAGGGCATAGGGACGCTTTTTGAGCAGGAGCCGACGATCGCGGTCGGTCGCATCGTCTTCATCATCCTCGGTGTCATCCTCGTCTATCTCGGGTTCAAACGCACACTTGAACCTCTCATCATGATTCCGATGGGATTTGGTATGGCGGCGGTCAATGCGGGCATGCTGATGAAATTTGTGATCGAATTGGACGGCGGCGCGGAAGGTACGCGCGAGCTGACCAACATCATGATCAATCCGCTGGAGTCTACAACGACAGGGCTGATGAATATCATGCAGATCGACTTTTTACAGCCGGTCTATACGCTGACCTTTAGCAACGGTCTTATCGCCTGTCTGGTCTTCATGGGTATCGGCGTCATTTCCGATATCAGTCCTGTACTGAAATACCCGTTCACGAGTATGCTGATCGCGATGTTTGCGGAACTTGGTACGATTCTGACCTTTCCGATCGCGATCGCGATGGGCTTTGATCCGGGCGGAGCGGCGGCTGCTGCCACGATCGGTACGGCAGACGGTCCGATGGTGCTGTTCACGAGTCTCATTCTCGACAAGAGCCTATTTGTTCCGATCACGATCGTTGCCTATTTGTATCTGTCGATTTGCTACGGCTTCTATCCCCTGATCGTCAAGGCGATGGTTCCCAAGGAACTGCGCGCGAAAACGATCGAACTGCGCAAACAGGATTCGTCAGAGATCAGCCCCAAGGCGCGTATCATCTTTGATGTCATTGCTTGTGCTGCGCTTTGTCTTCTCTTCCCTGTCGCGGCACCGCTCTTCCTGAGCTTTTTTCTCGGCAACGCAATACGCGAGGCTTCGATGCCGAATTATCAGAAACTGCTCGAAAACGTTTTTCTTTACGGCGCGACGTTTTTCCTTGGCTTGTTGCTTGGGATACTCTGCGACGCGAACACCTTGCTCGGAAATCCGGAGGTGCTGAAACTGCTCATCCTCGGATTCATTGCCCTCGGACTGGCGGCGGTCGGCGGTGTGATTGGCGGCTATATCGTCTATGGCATTAATAAGAAAAATTACAACCCGGCCATCGGCATTGCAGGTGTTTCCTGTATCCCGACGACAGCGAAAATCGCCCAGCATGCGGTATCCGAAGTCAACAAACGCGTCATCATTTTGCAGTATGCCATGGGGGCGAGTGTTTGCGGCGTGATTACAAGCGCGATCCTGACGGGACTATATGTGACGATAATCCTGCCCTACACGCAATAACCGTTCCTACACGAAGAGCCGGAGCAGGAAACAGCAGGCGCCGCCCAGCGCGGCACAAAGCGGCAGGGTAATGACCCAGGTCACCACGATTTCTTTCGCTTTGCCCCATTTCACTGCCGACAGACGCTTGGCACTGCCCACGCCCATCACGGCGCTGGTCAGGACGTGCGTGGTGGAGATCGGCGCGCCGAGAAAACTCATGGCTTCGATGACGATGGTCGCCGACGTCTGCGCGGCAAATCCGCCCGGAGGCTGAAGCTTTGTCACGCCGCCACCCATCGTTTTCATAATGCGTTGTCCGCCGGCGGAAGTGCCGGCCGCGATGGCGATCGCGCAGATGACCTTGACTTCCCATGGTACCGGCGATCCGGCAGGCAGGACATCGCCCCCGATCAGGGCAAGCGTAATGATACCCATCGTCTTTTGTGCATCGTTCATTCCATGGGAGAATGCGACGAGTGCGGCAGTTGCGATTTGAAGTTTGGCAAAAATCCCGTTGACGCGGCCCGGGGAGTGTCCATGGCAAACTTTAAAAATCAGTTTCATGATGGCGAAACCAAAGAAGAATCCAAGGAAAGGAGAAGTGATGAGAGGAAGGACGACTTTTTGAAGTACGCCGCTCCATGTGATATCGCTTACCCCCATCGTAAAGACCATCGCCGCGCCAACGAGAGAGCCGATGAGCGCGTGGGAACTTGAACTGGGGATGCCTTGCCACCAGGTGATCAGATTCCAGATGATCGCGCCGAGAAGTGCCGCTAAAATGACCCATTCCTCGAGTTCGACGCCCTCATTGATGAGTCCGTGCGCAATCGTGTTTGCGACCGCATTCCCGACCAATGCGCCGACCAGATTCATGACGGCGGCGAGAGCAATGGCCTTGCCGGCGGTCAGAGCCCGCGTGTAGACGGATGTTGCGATTGCGTTTGCGGTATCGTGAAAACCGTTGATAAATTCAAAAACCAACGCTACCACAACGACGAAAAGCACCGTTCCTGTCAAGCTATCCCCTTTATAACCAAATCTCTTTTCACGAATGGAATCATATCACAGAACGATTTGAAATAAAAGAATAAGCCCATTCAGAGCGGGATCAAATCCATCTGAATGGGCTATTACATTCCGGGCCATTCTGCACAGGCAACCCCTTATAAGCCATGATACAGTATGACGTGTGCCTCGACGGCCCTATCAGCTCGCAGCGGCTGGAATGGTTGGGGAAAGATACCGCTGCGTTCCTATTCGTTGTATACCCCGTAATGAGACAGCTGAAACATATTTTTTGCGATTTTTAAATAATTTTTTATTTTTATTTCCGGTCTTTGCCGGTAAGGCGCGGCAGAATACCCGTTTTTCGGGCGCGCACGGGTATTCGGTTTTGCAGATAATTTTGAATAAAATGTTCGTCTTCGACCTCGAGACTGTCTTCGCCGGCAAGATGCTCCAGATGGTGGCGAAACTCATGCCGCAGCGTCTTGCGCAGTTGCTTGATGAGATCCTCATCGGAAAGATGGGAGAATAAGCGCTCAAAGCTACCGTAAAAGATCTCGATATAATTGCCCATGCCGCCGCCGCGGTGGTACATGCCGAGCGTATAGAGGTCACCGCGCCGCGAGTACTCGCTTTCCTTTGTGTCGGGGAGCAGCAGGATGCCTCCGTTGAGTTCTTTAAAAAACGCCTCAGGAAGTTCTTCGGCTAAGTCGTCCAGCACTTCCTGGACTTCATCAATCGTCATCATAAGAAGATTTTATCACATTGTCCCGGGACCGTGGAATTCCCTGTACCAATTGTAATAATAGTTTGCCCCCTTGTTCATATTTGAGGTATAATATCAAAAACACACAGTTTAGTGAAAAGGTATTATGCCAAAAAAAATACTATTAATTGACGACAGTCCATTCTTTCGGGGACAGCTCAAGTTGTCACTCAGCAAAGAATATGAGGTACTCGAAGCCGGCACAGGGGTGGAAGGTCTCGATATGGTCAAGCGCGAAAAACCCGATCTTGTCCTGCTCGATATCGTCATGCCTGATTACAGCGGCTTCGAAATCTGCCGTATCCTGCGTGAATCCGAGAGCAACAATCTCATGCCGATCATTATGATCACGTCACAGGACGCCCAAGAGGATGTGCTTGTCGGCCTTGAACTCGGCGCCGACGATTATGTCAAGAAGCCTTTCAATGAGCGGGAGTTGCTTTCGCGTATCAAGAATATTTTCCGGCGTATCGACCGCAACCGCAATGCCAATCCGCTGACCGGCTTGTCCGGGAATCTCGAGATTCAGCGCGAGATCACGAGCCGCATCACGAAGGGACTCGGCTTCGCGGTCATTTACGGGGATCTCGACAATTTCAAAGCTTACAACGACGTTTACGGATTTTCAAACGGAGACCGCATCATCATCCTGTCGGCGGATATTCTGCGTGATCAAGTCGCACTCTGGGGCAATGAGGACGACTTCGTCGGTCACATCGGCGGCGACGATTTTCTGGTCGTCACAACACCGGATAAGGTAGCTAAGGTCTGTGAGGAGATCATCGCGGATTTCGACGAAAAAGTCCTGAATTTTTACAACGAAGAGGATCGCAACAGCGGCTACATTACGACGAAGAATCGCAAAGGAGAAACGGACACCTTCCCTCTCATGACGATTTCCCTCGCCGTTGTCACCAACGAACGGCGCGAGATCAATACAGCTGTCGAAGTCGGCGATATCGCTGCCGAAGTGAAGAAAAAACTCAAAACCATGGCCGGCAGCAATTACTTCATCGACCGCAGAACGGACGAAGCCCTCGCTTACGAAATTCCCAGAGGATCCGGCGGGTACTGATGGGCGAGATGTGGTAGCTGCCAAAATAATCGGCATTTTTGCCATTGTATTCGTAGGATATGGCGCAAACAAAATAGGGTGGCTTCCGGTGGAGTCGAGCCGCTATTTTTCTGTTCTCGCGATCAATATTTCAGGGCCCTGTATGCTGATCATGAGTATTGCGGACAGGGAGCCGAATGTCTCCAACACCGGGGCGATTCTGCTCATGTTTCTTGTCGCCGCGCTGGGATATGCCGGGCAGCTGTGCTTCGCGAAATTGTTTATTCGGATCCGCCGTATTCCCCGGACGGATTGGGGCGTATATCTCAACGCGCTCGCTTTCACCAACAGCGGATTTATCGGTTTTGCCGTGGCGAATGCGATCTTTGGTTCGGAAGGGCTGTTCCTGATCGCGATGATCAATGCGATTACGCCGATCTTCCTCTACACGGCCGGCACAGCGTATTTCCGAAAGGATGCGGCGGCCATCAACGGGATACTCCCCGAGCGCGTAAGCGTACGTTCCTCCATCCGGAAAGTTTTCAACGCACCGATCATCGGTACGCTGATTGGATTGTCGATCTTCTTTTTACGTGTCCCAATCCCGCCCGCGGTCGGAGATGTGTTGTCCGCCCTCGGCGCCCTTATGACGCCCCTCGCAATGATCGTCGTTGGCCTGCAGTTGACGGAAAGCCGTCCGAAAGAGATGATCCAAAACACCAATCTTCTCCTCGTTGCCTTGTGTCGGCTGGTCGTGTTGCCGGTAATCGTTCTGCTGATTTTGCTTCCCTTCCACCTGCCTCAAACGATGACCGCTACCGTGACGCTCAATTTTCTGCTGCCGTGTTCGGCAGTCATGCCGGCGCTTGCCACCGAGGTCGGCGCCAATGGAAAACTCGCAGCCGAGGCAACTTTCCTGACGACGCTTTTTTCCGTCATTACCTTGCCCGTCGCTTCCGTACTCCTGCATCTGCTCTGATTCCGCGTACGGGCCCGAGGGTCATCCCGGGGTATGACTGCGAAAATTTGTCGTAGATATGGTATTCTATGTAACGAAAGGGTGGTGAAATATATTATGAAAAAAAGATTTTTTACAATAATAATGGCACTGCTCGCAGTGTTGCTTTTTGCGGGCTGCGGCGGTGGTGCGGGGGCTGCCGACGATGCGGGCTCGAACGACGGTTCGGCCGGTGCGCCTGCGCAGACGGATACCTTGTCCGGCGATTTGGAGGATATCATCTCGCAGTTGTTTGAGAATTCGGACGCGGAAATCCCGGCGACTTTCCAGGACGCGGCGACGGCGGAATCGGCGTCGGGGCAACTCGGGCTGACGGCGGACGAATTCAAGAAATATGTGACGGATTCGAGTGTGTCGACGGCGGCGATCAACGCGCAGGCCTTTGAGGTGGCTCTGATCAAAACCATGGACGCGGACGCCGCGGCCGAAGTGGCGGCACTCGTCGCGAAGGGATTTGATTCGGGCAAGTGGATCTGCGTTTTTCCGGAACAATCGCTGACAAGCACATCCGGGTCGTACGTCCTGCTCGCCGTTGGCAGCAAGGAACAAACCGATGGAATCGCCGCGGCGTTCAAAACGCTTGCGGGAGACAACGCCACGAGCGCTGTGTTCTATGAAGGGCCGGCTGGCGGCGGAGACGGCGGCGGCGGAGGGGGGTTGCTCCTCGGATAGCGAGGACGCGCCGTGCTGTTTTCCAGCGTCACTTTCCTGTATTATTTCTTACCGGTCGTCCTGACCTGCTATTTCCTTGTGCCGATGCCGCGCGGCAGCACGGTTCTGCGCAATGTGGTACTCCTGGCGGCCAGCATCGTCTTCTATATGTGGGGCGAACCGGTCTTTGTCTTGGTGATGCTTGGCCAGACGTTCGCCGGATGGATCTTTGGTCTGCTGATCGAGAAATGGCGGAATCAGCCGCGTCGGGCGAAGGCGGCTTTGGTCTGGGCGATCATCGTCTCTATAGCCGCGCTGGGATTTTTTAAATACGCGGACTTCTTTATCGAAAACGTTTCACAGCTAACCGGGGTGCCGCTGGCTGCGCTGAAGATCGCGCTGCCGATCGGAATCAGCTTCTATACCTTCCAGATCCTTAGCTACGACATCGACCTGTATCGGGGCAATGCCAACGTACAACGCAATTTTCTTTCTTTTGCGACCTATGTTACGATCTTTCCTCCCCTGATTGCGGGTCCTATTGTTCGCTATGTTCAGATTGAAAATGAACTCGGGGTGCGGCGAACGACGCTCAGCGATTTCGCGGACGGTATTCGGCGTTTCGTCATCGGTCTCGGAAAGAAAGTGCTGATTGCCAATGTGCTCGGCGAATTGGTCGCAGTCTATCAGGCAAGCGATGAGGCTTCGGTGCTTTTTGTCTGGCTCTATGTCGTCGCTTATGCCCTGCATATCTATTTTGATTTTTCGGGATACAGCGATATGGCGATCGGCATTGGACGTATGTTCGGTTTTCGCTTTCCCGAAAATTTCAACTACCCATACATCGCCGCGAGTGTCACGGATTTTTGGCGGCGCTGGCATATGTCGCTGTCCAGTTGGTTTCGCGATTATGTATACATCCCGCTTGGCGGCAACCGGGTACCTTTGGCGCGTCACGTTTTCAACATCGCGCTGGTCTGGTTCCTGACGGGATTTTGGCACGGCGCCGGCTGGAACTTCATACTTTGGGGGCTGTTTTACGCGGTGATTTTGCTGCTCGAGAAATACGCGATCGGAGGGATTCTGGCGAAACTGCCGATTTTGTCTCATCTGTTTGTGATCCTGTGTTTCCTGGTCAGCTGGATTTTCTTCGACGCTGCTACGCCGGCGGCGGCGGCCACGCGGGTCGGGATGATGTTCGGCGTGGGTACGGATACGGGTGCCGGGCCGGAGGCCGTATACTATCTGCGCAGTTATCTTGTCCCTCTGCTGGTCGCGGGCGTCGGTGCCACCCCCTTGCCGGCTCGTGTGGCGGGCGCAGTGTTCGGGACGGACAAGGGCAAAAAGGTACGGCTGGTGGCCGAACCGATCTTCCTCGCCGTCCTCCTCATCACGGTCACGGCATTTTTAGTGGATGGATCCTTCAATCCGTTTATCTATTTTAGGTTTTAGGAGGCAACAGTGGCATTGGAGAAAGAGAACACAAATCACGCAGGAGAACGTTTTGATTGTGTAAAACCGAACAATGCTCGCCTTCACGCTATTGTCGTGATCGCTGTCTTTGTTATTGTGGTTGGTGGATTTTTTGTGCTGAACCGTGTCGTCATACCACCGGAAATCTCAGAGAGCGAACGCCGGCCGCTGGCAAAACTGCCGGAACTCACGGCGGACACGTTTGTGTCGTCGGAATACATGGCTGATTTTGAAACTTGGGCGGCGGACAGCTTTGCCTTCCGGGAACCCTTGCGTACGCTGCGGGCGGAAACCGTCTTTCGCGTCTTTTTGCAGTCTGATAAGAGCGGGCTGTATCTGGGCGATTCCGGCGCCGGTAAGTTTGACAAGATCCGGGAAGATGCCTGGCGCAGATCCTGCGGCAAGATTCGCATCCTCGCCGAAAGATTGGCTGCCGGGAACGGCGCGGGTCTTCGTGAAACATCCGGTGAGATTTCCGGTGAATTGCAGAACGGACCAAATATCTATGCGGCGATCGTACCGGATAAAAGTATTTATGCCGGAAAGTGGATGCCCGGTTTTGAGGAAGACCTGGCGCGTGATATTTTCGCGGAGGAATTGCCGAAGCTTACGCAGATTGATTTGGCCGCTGTTTTGACCGGGGCGGATTTCTATCACACGGATCTGCACTGGAGTCAAACGCAGCTCACCGGCGTGATGGACGCTTTTGCCGCCGGGATGAATTTTACCCCGCCTGACCGGATGGGCTTTACCGTGCCGGAGTGTGCGGGGACAACGCAAGAGGCGGGCCAATTTTTCGGGGTCTATGTCGGCCAGCTCGCCATGCCGATGCCGCCCGACGACCTGACCTATGTGCCGGTGCCGGACAATTTTACGAATTCATCAAATCCTATCGGCGGAGTTCTTTCATCACAAACGGAGACCCCTGAAGCACAATCGGAAATTTCCGTGCGCGTTATGTATCTCGACCCTTCAAGCGGAGAGATGGAAGAAGGTCCGCTCTATGATTTCCCGGCCTTGTCCGGCGGCGATCCCTACAACTTCTTTCTGAAAGGCCCGCAGCCGCTGATCGTCCTCGAAGCCGCGGATGCGGCCGCAGGCAGTGTCGCCGCAGGCGAATCCACGGGCGCTGCTTCAGAGGCTTCCGCTTCCCCGGATTCTGACGCTTCCGGCAGCGGGCGCGAGCTGATTCTCTTTCGTGACTCTTTCGGCTCATCCCTCGCCCCGCTCTTCCTCGGCCCCTACAGCAAAGTCACGCTGATCGATCTGCGCTACATCGACAGCCGCGTCCTCGATCAGTACGTCAGCTTCCCGCCAACCGCGGACATCCTCTTTCTATACAGTTCGCAAGTCCTGAACAACCCCGATATCCTGCTGATCAAGTAAATGGCCAAGTCTAGTATACGTCCCCCTCGTAAGGCGCGGAATGACAATACGAATGAATCGTTCCCCCGCGCAGATTTTGGCTTGGGACGCGCAGATTCGGCTTGCCGAATCTGCGTGAATATGCTAAATTAAGGAAGCGCGTTTTCGTGCGCATCATATGCGGAGAAGTCGCGTAGTCCGGCCGAGGGCGCATGATTGGAAATCATGTAAACTTGGCAAAAAACTGAATAAAAACACATGGAGAAGTCGCCTAGTCCGGCCGAGGGCGCATGATTGGAAATCATGTATACCGCAAGGTATCCGGGGTTCGAATCCCCGCTTCTCCGCCACAAAGCCTGAAATTTCAATAGTTTCGGGCTTTATTTTCTCGCAGACATGCCAGCCTGTTTTTCGAAACTGCTCTTGTGGTAGAAAAAACGAGGTAGAATGTGTCAGTTGGCAATGGAAAAACGGACAGCGTAGGGAGCGGAGCGACCGTAGGAGTGGGCGAAGCTCACGTTGGTAGTCGACTTTTCCGGTCTTATGACGTTAGGGTTGCTCATTGTAGCAATCATAACGCTGGTCCGTTTGAGTGACCATAGTCGCAAAAAGTAACCGCCTGACGTAGTCAGTGTTCCACGTAAGACTGCCCGTCACAACCCCGCCAAACACGCCTGTAAACGAGTAGATGCCGATGGCAGACAACGAAGCAATGGAGCAAACCCAAGTCGATGCTATTCCGATATCGGAATAGTGTCGACCTATTATTCTTTAATCGGGAGTTGTCATGTCTGGTAGCTATTGAATGGAAGGTCGGCGAGTTTGAGCAATTCTCGTTATTCCGGGCTTGACCCGGAATCCGGAAGGATTGCCTTGAACGATTTTTGTGATAATCGTGCGATATGCTAAATAATAAAATTCTTTCTTGACGCATTACGTTCGATACGATACGATAATCGTGCGAAATTACGAAGAAAGGAGTGCGGCTATGGAAATAACGGCAACACAATTCAAAACCAATCTGGGGAAGTATCTGGAAGAAGCCGGCGACGAGGAAATCGTCATCACGAAAAACGGGAAGGCGATTGCGCGCTTGCTTGGCCCGGAAGGCGGCGGCCGTTCCGAAGAGACGGCGAAGGCGGTCTATACCTACACGCCGCTGGAAGAGGTCTTCGCGGAATTTTTGCATGAGACCACTGCCGTATACGAGGCAGGGACGGAAGGGGTGTATGAAGACTGGGTGCTGATGCACGGCGATGAGCCGATCGCCAAATTGGAGCCGATCAAAAAGCGGAAAAGAACGATAGGGTTCTGTCATCTGACACCGGATGCGAATGGGAATATACCGGATTCCGATGCTGCACTGTTTGAGTCCTTACCGAAAGAAATCATGGAAAGATGGGAGAATGAAAAATGGTAAAGCAATATTTGTTGGATACGCATAGTTTTCTGTGGGCTGTTACCGCAGGAAGAGAAGAAAGATTGAGCGAGCCTGCTTTGTCTGCAATACTTGACGAAGAAGCCGAACTCTACCTGTCCGCCGCCAGTTTGTATGAAATCGCTTACAAGTACAAGAGGGGAAAACTCAATGAATATGAAAAAGCTGTTCTGCAATATGAAGACAATATGTTGCAACTTGGCGCCAAAGAACTCCCCATCACATCCGCACATGCCTACGCCGCCGGCGTGATGGATTGGGAACATGGCGATCCCTTTGACCGGATACTCGCCGCGCAGTCTGCCGTGGAAGGGTATGCGCTCATCACGAAAGACGCCGTCTTTGATCAGGCACCCGGCGTCAACGCGCTTTGGTCGTAAAGAAGCGCTCCCTTAGGTCAGCAATGTTCGGACAGAAAAGGGACTGCAGACTGTGTGAAAGAGGTCGCCATTTTGACGGATGTGGTATTTCGCCCCGAAGACAAGGCGTATATCACGGAGAAGCTGATTGCGTTCTACGAAGATATCTTCTCATTTGTAGCAGGTCAAAAATATACGCTTGGAAAAATCTTGCGAAATGGTGTAGTTTATATTAAAATTTCAATCACTTAGTAAAATGTGAAATATTTCATATGGGATAAAGCAGAGGGGGGGAATCTAAGCGTGCCCAAAAAAATCTTCGCTATTCTATTGTTGGTAGTCATGATCGTAACCGCGCTGTTTACCGTATCTTGTTCCGTTGGGCAAGGTACGGCGAAAACCGATGCGCTTTATGTCGACCTGACGAAGAGCCCTGCTTATGTGAAAGAAGGCTTCACGTCCGCGGACGCGGTGATTGCAGACCCTGCGGATCTGGCCTGGGACGTGGTCTTCCCCGCCGGTCACGGCGCTGTGATTTCGAAGGATTGGATCGCGGCTGACGTAAAGGGAGAACGGAGGCGCTTCTCGCCGAAGGATCAGGATCCCAGAGAATATACCATTGCCATCCCGTTTGAAATGCCGCCCGAAGCCATTGCCGAAATGTTTGAAGCGCCCATTGAGGATCCGGGACTCTTTCTGGCCGGGATCGGGGACAACTGGGAAATCTATCTGAACGGCGCGTTAGTGGAAACAAATGTCCATCTGGATGCGGAGGGCCGGATCACGACGCACCGCGCCTGGCGTGATGTGGTTCTGCCGCTGGACCGGGATCTATTGACAGAGGGAAACAATACGCTCGTCTTTCGCATCATCGGATCTCCCAGCGACAAAAAAACAGGTCTGTATTACGCTTCTCCCTACTACATTGGGGCGTATTCGTCCGCTGTCATGCAGCGCGTCAACATGGTCACCGTGGTCTTTATTGCGATCTATGTCTTTGTGGGCATCTATCATCTTTTATTGTTTTTCATGCGGAGAAACAATAAATACAATCTATTCTATGGATTTTTCTCCATCGCGATCGCGCTCTATTTTCTCAGTAAGACCGTCATCATCTATTCCATTTCGGAGAACTCCGGCGTGACCCAACGCATCGAATATGCCGTGCTCTACCTGCTGCCTTTCCTGATCGCGGCTTTTATCGAGGATCTCAATTTTAAGAAATTACTGCTTCCTTCCCGGATATATATTGTGATATATGTTGTCTTTTTCATCCTGCAGGCTGTTTTCTCCATTCAATTCGTGATCGATCTTCTAAATGCTTGGTTTATCGTAGGCGGTCTGTATATGGTTTATATCATTTTCTACGATGTGATCCTCACTATTTTTAAGCGTGTCAAAGCGGAACAGCAGAGGCTGGAAAGCGAGGGGGCAGACACGGGCAAACTTCATTTGTTCCGGAAGAATTTGACCGGTACTTCGCTCGGTAATGTTTTCATCATCATCGTGATTTTGTTCGCGACCACCGCCTTCGATATCCTTGATTCCGCTTTTCTTCATCTGGGTACCATGATGACCAGTTACAGTTTCTTTTTCTTCACGGTCGGCGTTGCCCTGATCCTCGCGCGGGAATTTGCCAGTTCCTACAATCAGGCAGATCAGCGGAATGAGGTGCTTGACACCCTGGTAAAGGAACGGACCCGGGAGTTAGAAGAGCAGGTCGAGATCGCGGAAAAGGCTTCCCTGGCCAAGGGGGACTTTCTGGCCAATATGAGCCATGAAATGCGGACACCCATCAACGCTGTGGTCGGTATGACCATGATCGGAAAGGCAGCGGAGGACATTGCGAAAAAAGATTATTGTTTCGGCCGGATCGACGAGGCGTCCACGCATTTGCTCGGCGTCATCAACGACATCCTCGACATGTCCAAAATCGAGGCGGACAAATTGGAACTCGCCGAAGTGATCTATGATTTCCGCAGTGTCGTCAAGCGGGTCGTTCATGTAGTCAGTTACAAAACAGACGAAAAAAAGCAGAAGTTCACCGCAGAGATCGATGACAAAATCCCGCGTTTCCTGCTTGGCGACGATCAGCGTCTCGCGCAGGTCGTCACCAATCTGCTGAGCAATGCGGTCAAATTCACACCGGAAGGCGGGACCATTGCGCTGACCGCCGCCTTGGTTCGGGAAACAGAGGCGGACTGCTGCCTTCGCATAGAGGTCAGTGACAGCGGGATCGGGATCCGTGAAGAACAGCAGGAAAAAATCTTCGTGTCCTTCCAGCAGGCGGACAGCGGCACATCAAGGACCTACGGCGGCACGGGCCTTGGTCTCGCGATTTCCAAGCGGATCGTCGAACTTATGGGCGGCGAAATATGGGTGAAGTCGCAGTTTGGTCAGGGGTCGCTGTTCGGATTTACCGTTCGCCAAAAACTTGTCAGCGGCAGCGAAGCCCCGGAGGAAGCGGCCATTGGTGGCGAGATCCTTCCGGGCGAATTTGCGGGTCGCACGGCGCTTTTGGCAGACGACGTGGACATCAACCGCGAGATCGTCATCTCGATCCTGGCGGATACGGGTCTGTCCGTAGAAGAAGCGGAAAACGGAGCGGAAGCGCTCGATATGTTTACAAACGATCCCGGACGCTTTGACCTGATTCTCATGGATCTGCAAATGCCGGTCATGGATGGCTATACCGCAACGGAGCGGATCCGATCCTTAGACGTTCCGAACGCAAAGACGGTTCCGATCATCGCGATGACGGCAAATGTCTTCAAAGAAGATATGGAAAACAGCAAAAAAGCAGGTATGGATGAACATATCGGAAAACCGATCAATGTGCCTGAGTTGCTTCTTATGCTCCGCAAGTTTCTGAAAAAGTAGGCAAAAATGGAAAATGGAACAAATTCGCAATTCTATTGCGTTTATGTCCTCTCCTGTATTATAATCAATCATCTAATATCTTAATCGCATTGGAAAGGGGTTTAACAGCATGATTTGGGACGAAGTTAAAAATTACATCAAAAACACATATAAGTATGATGAAGACGCGAATGGTTTGATTAGCTTGGCGTTTAACCTGCCGGGCGGAAGATCTCAACGGGCCGTGATCGGTTTTGCAAAATCGCAGAACGGAAAAGAATGGATAAAGTTCACATCGGCCATTGGCGATGTTCCTGCATCTCTTCTCCCCAAAGTTTTGCTCTATGCATTCCAATATAATGGCGGTGCAATTGCTGCGCTTGCGGAAGATCTCTATGTGGTCACGAACAGCTGCTTGTTGTCCTCGTTCTCTACGGAAGAATTCGAAACGATTCTGGAAACGACGCTTTTCCTTGCCGACGGCATCGAAAAAGACATTCTGGGGCAAGACAAGTATTAAGCTTTAAGCTCCACAAGCAGTTCAGACATGCAGATTTGCAGAGCCGCCTTCTCAGACGGCTCTGTTGGGCGCGTCCATAATATTTGTTTGCGGAGGTCTGTTTCTGCTGTGTTACAATAGATTTAAACAGAGAAATCATGGAACCGGATGGCTTGAAAGCACGAAAAGGAAGGGGTGGGCATGCCGAAAAATTATGACATTATTGCGTTGGGCGAAAGTTTGATCGACTTTGTAGCTGCCAGATCCACCGACGGAGACAAAGTAAATATGGAAGGCACTGCCGGTGGGGCAACGCTGAACGTGATGGTCGCCGCCGCCAGACTTGGCAGACGTACCGCATATATCACCAAGATTGGTTCCGATTTGAACGGCAAGTTTCTGAGGGAGCAGATCGAAAAAAACGGGGTAGAATTCAGAGGCCGCATTGCGAAAACAGAACTTACAACGTTGGCGATCGTTTCTTTGGATGAAACGGGAGACAGGGAATTTGCTTTCTATGACAAAGGCACTTCAATGTCGACACTTTCTACAGGCGATATCGATTTTGATTTTCTGCAGGAAGGACGTATCTTCCATTTTGGAAGCGTCAGCATGACAAACGACATTACATTTGAGGCGAATATCAAAGCGGCTCAGCGGGCAAAGTTAGATGGCGTCAAGGTTTCCTTTGATCCAAATTACAGGGCGCATTTGTGGGCAAGTGAAAACGATGCTCTGACCGCTATGGATGCGGGTTTTCAGATTGCCGACTATATCAAAGTCGGAGAAGAGGAAGCGCGGATCGCCGCCGGTGCGTCCAATCCGAACGAAGCGGCGCAAATACTGATGGAGAAATATCATCCGGAATTTTTAGCGGTGACACTGGGGGCTCACGGCGCCATAGCGTTCTCTTCGCTGGGGCAGGCGCAGAGACCCGCCTGCGATGTTACAACTGTTGATACCACTGCCGCCGGCGATGCCTTCATGGGCGCGGCACTGCACAAATTGCTGGAATACGAAGATCGCGGCGTGAAATTGGACGATGCCGCGCTTGGCGATCTTTTGGTCTATGCAAACGCATCCGGATCCCGCTCGACGACAATAAAGGGAGCGATTCCCTCGCTGCCAAGCGAAGCGGATATTATAAGGCTTATTTTTTCCACGCCTTCACCAGCGCTTCGGCTGCTTGTCTGAGGGAATCTCTCCGGCAGCCCGAAAAGCCTGCCACCACTGTGTGTGTATCGCGTTTTTCCGGAACGACGAAGAACCCGGAGATGGGCGTTACGGATACGCCGTGCTGTGCCGCAGCGTCCACAAGGAAAGTCTCAGGCATATCGGTGATGCGCAGCAGCAGGTGAAGTCCGGCGTTCCTCCCATCAATGTGAAGGCGTTTGCCGAGCGGCGACAAACCTTCGATCAGCGCCGCCTGACGATTCCGGTAGATTTTTCGCATACGGTTCAGATGGCGTTCGTAATAGCCTTCGTTCATGAAGAGGCGCAGCGTATGCTGTTCGAAAGAGGAAACCGTACAAGAATAAAAAGATAGGGTTCTCCGGTATCGGTCCAGCAAGACATTCGGCAGCACCATATAGGCGATGCGCAGAGAGGGCGCCAGCGTATTGGCAAAGGAATTCAGGTAGATGACTTTGCAATCCTGATCGAGGCTATACAGCGTTGGGATTGGCTTCAGTGCAAAATGGAATTCACTGTTGTAATCATCCTCGATCAGATAGCGGCCGCTCTTCCCGTGCGCCCATTTCAGGAGCGCCTGCCTCCTGCCGATACTCATAATGATCCCTAAAGGGAATTGATGGGACGGCGTGATGATCGCAGCGGTCGCGCCTGTCTTTTCCAATGCGTCCGCACGCATCCCTTCACGATCCAGCGGCGCTGGAGATACGTTTGCGTGTCGGCTTTTTAGGATTCGCGGGATTTTCGGATATCCGGGATCCTCTACGGCGAACGAGGCGCCCTGCAGGATCTCGGTGATGAGCCCGATCAGGTATTCGGTTCCCGCTCCGACGACGATCTGATCGGGCTCTACATTCATGCCTCTGAATTTGTGAAGATAGGAGGCGATTTCCGCGCGCAGACCTTCGTTGCCCTGCGGGTGCACGGTGCCGAGAAGTCCGGCGGCATCCGTTCTCATTCCCGCGCGCATGAGGCGGTTCCACACCGAATAAGGAAAGTGCTCGGTTCCGATGGTGTTGGTCCGCAAATCAAAGGCGGGTTGCACAGAACAGGGGGACACAAGACAGAGGGACAGGCCTTCTGTCTTGCTCTGCAGGACAGAAGGCCTGTCCCTCTGTCTTGTTGCGCTTTCCGCGCGTTCGATCGGTTCCACGGCGCTCACGTAGTAGCCCTTTTTCTCCACGGAAGAGACATAGCCTTCCGCGATCAACTGGGTATAGGCATTTTCTACGGTGAACCGACTGATGTTCAAATGGGCCGCCAGCTTGCGCGCGGACGGCAGCTTTTCATTTTTTTTCATCTCCCCGTTTTCGATCGAATTCCTGATAAAGGCGTAAAGCTGTTCGTAAAGCGGTCTGCCTTTGCGGTCCGAAAAAACAAGGGTAAACATGGCACTCCAATCTGGACTGTACAATTTATATCAAACTGGCAATTGTATACATACCAGTTTTCGTTATTATGAGAGTAACAGAATCGGGAAAAAATGCAAGGGAGAAATGACAATGGAGCCAGGGAAAAGCCAGTTCGGTATACAGAAAATCACCACGACCGCGTTGATGGCGGCCATCATCTTTGTCGTCACGTATCTGATTCGGATTCCGCTGCCGTTTGCCTCCGGAGGCTATCTGAATATCGGGGACGCCCCCATCTATATCGGCGCCTATCTGCTTGGCGGACCAGCGGGTGCGATTGCCGCCGCGCTCGGTTCGGCACTGTCCGATTTGGCGGCAGGTTATGTATTTTATGCGTTGCCCACGGCGATCATCAAGGGCGCCATGGGGTTAGTAGCGGGAGCGCTCCTGACCCACAATAAGAGTTTTTCGCGGTATGTCAGCGCCTCCGTTCTTGGCGGCGCGATCATGGTTGGTGGCTATGCCGTTTTCGAGGCATGCGCTTTTAATCTGAATCAGGCGCTTGCCGCGATTCCTTTCAATGCGGTCCAATGGGGCGCCGGGGTTCTGGTGGCTTCTGCGTTGTACCCGGCGATCACAAGGATCCGGCGGGCGATTCCGACATTGAGACAGGAAACTCTTCGAAAATAAAAGGGCGAAAAATTTTTAATGATTCGGAAAAAACGCTTGACAAAGTAGATAGTTATAGTATAGTTAATATTGTAATAAATACAAACTTGAAGGGATTATAAAATGTCGGAATTCGTAGGTATCACTACAGAAAATGTGATCGAGGATCTGCGCAGAGCGGATGTTCGTCCATCCACGGCCCGCATACATGTGCTGCGGTATCTGCTCACAAAACGCAACCATCCGACGATCGACTGTATCTATCAGGCGCTAAAACCGACGCTCCCGGGACTGTCCCGGACATCCGTCTACAATACGATCGGGATGCTATCGCGAGCGGGGCTGGTCAGGCCTCTGAGCCTGGAGGGCAGCGAGATGCGCTATGACGCTTTCACGGAAGATCACGGCCATTTCAAATGCGAGAGTTGTGGGGAGATTTACGATATCGACGTGACGATCCCGGGGGATGCCGTGAAGGACTTAGATGGTTTTACGGTGACAAGACGCGATTTGTTCCTCTGGGGAACATGCCCGAAATGCACCGGGAAAAAACAAAGCTAATTGCTGGGCATTCGGACGAGAGATCCGGATCGCGCAGATTAGATAAATAAAATTTATTAAATGTATCGTTAGTGAATCGAGGAGGAGCAAAAATGAGTAAGTTTGTATGTACAGTATGTGGTTATGTCCATGAAGGCGATGCTGCGCCGGCCGTGTGTCCGCAGTGCGGCGCCCCGGCTGACAAGTTCACAGAACAGGCCGCCGGCGGTGGGAAGCTGGTGTTTGCCGATGAGCACAAGATTGGTGTTGCCCAGGGTTTGGATCCTGAAGTCGTAGAGGGTCTTCGCCAGAACTTTGCCGGCGAATGTACGGAAGTCGGTATGTATCTGGCGATGAGTCGTCAGGCCGATCGCGAAGGTTATCCCGAGATCGCCGAAGCCTACAAGCGCTACGCATATGAAGAAGCCGACCATGCTTCTAGATTTGCAGAGTTGCTCGGTGAAGTAGTGAACGCTGATACAAAGAAAAATCTGGAACTCCGCGTTGCCGCCGAACACGGCGCCACGGCAGGAAAGAAACAGCTTGCGACACGCGCGAAAGAACTCGGCTATGACGCGGTTCACGATACCGTACACGAAATGTGCAAGGACGAAGCACGGCACGGCAAAGGATTTGAAGGACTCCTGGCTCGCTATTTCGGCTAGGGTGAGATGATAGAAAGAGACGGTCTCGCGGGCGTAGGGGACCGTCTCTCGATTTCTGATTTCCTAGATACGATTATACGGTCATTTCGTTGGAGAAAAACGATCATTCAGAGGGAATATGCGTGATTTTATATTTGGGATGTGGCCGCCTTTCGCTTCCACATCGCCAATGGTGACAAGTGCGTTGGAAGCAGTTTTGTCGATCAGCGCAAGTGCTTCTTTCACCAGTTTTCGTTTCATGATGACCAGGAGCATATAACGTGTATCGTCCATTCCGTGGACTTCCATTGTCGTCACGCCGAACCCTTTCGCTCTCAGTACATTCGTCAATTCACGGCAGCTTTCTTTGTCATGAACGATGATTTGAATCTGTGAAAGACCCAGGGCAATTTTTTCCTCAAGCCATGAACCTATGAAATTTCCAATCGCAAACGCGACAACGAATACGACGACTTTCATCAAATCGGTTTGAAATCCGGTCAGTACCGTGCCGGTTACAAACAGCCATATCGTTACTTCCGCAATCGCTACAAAACTGCCAACGGTACGTTCTCCTCGGCTAATCAAGACGATTCGCAATGTCGCGATCGCTACTTCGAGAATTTTGCCGAAGAAAATAAAGGCATAAATCCAAATGCTGTCCCCGTTTAGAAAATTCAATAATGCAGACACTCATTCACTCCTTAATCGTTCGTTGCTCGTTTTGTTGTTCTCTTCGTGGTCAAGTATATCACCTATACCGCACAGCTGCTGTTTTTAACAGAATTTTAATAAAGCCATTCCCGAAATTTGTCTAAAATTCGGTGCGAAAATGATAGAATCATCTTATTATGGGCAACAAATTTTATCACATCGTCCTCGTGGAACCGGAGATCCCTCCGAACACAGGCAATATTGCCAGAACCTGCGCCGCGACAGGGACGCATCTGCATTTGGTGAAACCACT